>NZ_JBVJCD010000054.1:0-39544 GCF_055588985.1 Streptomyces sp. NPDC041970 | reverse complement strand
AAGGGCGCGGCCAAGGTCGCCCACCTCGCGTACACCTACGTGATCAACGACGCCCCGCCCCCCCCCCCCCCCCCCCCCTCCCCCACCCCCCCCCCCCCCCCCCCCCCCCCCCCGGCCGACTGCTTGCGCCCGTATCGTTGAAGTCCCGAGCCAACCCGCCACCGTCGATGCAGAGAGGCGCCGAGCAATGGTGCAGATCAAGACCCCCGAGCAGATCGCCAAGATGCGCGAGGCGGGCCTGGTGGTCGCCGCCATTCACGCCGCCACCCGCGAGGCGGCCGTCCCCGGCGCCACCACCAAGGACCTGGACCAGGTCGCCCGCAAGGTGATCGCCGACCACGGGGCGAAGTCGAACTTCCTCGGCTACGGCGGGTTCCCCGCGACCATCTGCACCTCGGTCAACGAGGTCGTCGTCCACGGCATCCCCGACGACACGACGGTCCTCAAGGACGGCGACATCATCTCGATCGACGCCGGCGCGATCGTGGACGGCTGGCACGGCGACGCCGCGTACACGGCCTTCGTCGGCACCGGGCACGCCCCGGAGCTGGTGGAGCTGTCCCGCGTGACCGAGGAGTCGATGTGGGCCGGGATCGCCGCGATGCGGGTGAACAACCGCCTCGTCGACATCTCCAAGGCGATCGAGTCCTACATCCGCCGCCAGCCCCGCCCGGCGACCGGCAAGTACGGGATCATCGAGGACTACGGCGGCCACGGCATCGGCACCGAGATGCACATGGACCCGCACCTGCTGAACTACGTCTCCCGCAAGCGCGGCAAGGGCATCAAGCTGGTTCCGGGCGTCTGCCTGGCGATCGAGCCGATGGTCTCGCTGGGCACCGCGCGCACGGAGGTCCTGAGCGACGACTGGACGGTCATCACGACGGACGGCACCTGGTCCTCGCACTGGGAGCACTCCGTCGCGCTGACGGAGGCGGGCCCGCTGGTCCTGACCGCGCCGGACTGCGGCCGGGCCAAGCTCGCGGAGTACGGCGTCGAGGCGGCGCCCGACCCCCTGGGCTGATCGGGGTTCCGCACGCAAGCCCCGGCGCGGCGAGGTCTAAGGATCACCCGAGCTGGGCAGACTTGACGGATTCGTCTTTTGGAGTCCGCTGACGTAGACTGACTCGTCGGCTCTCGTGCATCCGTGTGCCCGCATTCCAGCGCGCGGTGAGCAAGAGCCGATCAAGGTAGCCGATTCGAAAGGCGAAGCGTGGCCAAGAAGCAAGGTGCCATCGAGATTGAGGGCACCGTGATCGAGTCCCTCCCGAACGCAATGTTCAAGGTGGAGCTCCAGAACGGTCACAAGGTCCTGGCGCACATCAGCGGCAAGATGCGGATGCACTACATCCGCATCCTCCCGGACGACCGGGTCGTGGTGGAGCTGTCTCCGTACGACCTGACGCGCGGCCGGATCGTCTACCGCTACAAGTAGATCTTGCCGGCACCCCGTTTCGGCGGGTGATGGCACTGACCCGGAGAACCTGACATCCCATGAAGGTCAAGCCGAGCGTCAAGAAGATCTGCGACAAGTGCAAGGTGATCCGCCGTCACGGCCGGGTCATGGTCATCTGCGACAACCTGCGCCACAAGCAGCGCCAGGGCTGACGCACGACCGCCTGCATCTCGCAGCTCTTCGCGCGACGCACGTAATACGTACATACGCAGGGCCCGTCCAAGCCACGGCTGACGACACCTCCGGCGGGGGCCGGGGACCCGGACGTACCACCGCTCCGCGTGAGCGGTCGGCGGTCGGGAGCGGCGCTGCGGAAGACCCCCGATCTAACAACTGGAGCCATTGAATGGCACGCGTTTCAGGTGTTGACATCCCGCGCGAAAAGCGCGTGGAGGTTGCCCTCACCTACGTCTTCGGCATCGGGCGCACCCGGTCCAAGGAGATCCTCGCCACCACCGGCGTGAACCCGAACACCCGCGTTCGCGACCTGGCCGAGGAAGACCTCGTCAAGATCCGCGAGTACGTGGACGCCAACCTCCGCACCGAGGGCGACCTGCGCCGCGAGATCCAGGGCGACATCCGCCGGAAGATCGAGATCGGCTGCTACCAGGGCATCCGCCACCGCCGCGGTCTGCCGGTCCACGGCCAGCGCACCAGCACGAACGCGCGTACCCGCAAGGGCCCGCGTCGCGCCATCGCCGGCAAGAAGAAGCCGGGCAAGAAGTAGTCCTCAGCGGACGCACTGCGGACGTCCGGTTCCCCGGACCCCGCAGCAACCAGCGGTCTTCGCTGTAGGACCGATCACCTCCCCTCTCCATCTGGAGTCAAGACATGCCCCCCAAGGGTCGTCAGGGCGCAGCCAAGAAGGTGCGTCGCAAGGAAAAGAAGAACGTCGCTCACGGCCACGCGCACATCAAGAGCACGTTCAACAACACCATCGTCTCGATCACGGACCCTTCGGGCAACGTGATCTCCTGGGCCTCCGCCGGCCACGTCGGCTTCAAGGGCTCGCGCAAGTCCACCCCCTTCGCCGCGCAGATGGCCGCCGAGTCGGCCGCCCGCCGCGCGCAGGAGCACGGGATGCGCAAGGTCGACGTCTTCGTCAAGGGTCCCGGCTCCGGCCGTGAGACCGCGATCCGCTCCCTGCAGGCCACGGGCCTGGAGGTCGGTTCGATCCAGGACGTCACCCCGACGCCGCACAACGGCTGCCGTCCGCCGAAGCGTCGCCGCGTCTGATCCGCCACGGCCGGTGACGGCCGTGCGTCAGGAGCGCCGGGTCCGGGCGGTACACCCCTTCGGGGGCGTACCGCCCGTACCCTTGTCACATATGTCGGGCATCAAATAGTGGGTGCCCACGACTGAAGGATCACCCCATGCTTATCGCTCAGCGTCCGTCGCTGACCGAAGAGGTCGTCGACGAGTTCCGCTCCCGGTTCGTGATCGAGCCGCTGGAGCCGGGCTTCGGCTACACCCTCGGCAACTCCCTGCGCCGCACCCTCCTCTCCTCGATCCCCGGCGCCGCTGTCACCAGCATCCGGATCGACGGCGTCCTGCACGAGTTCACCACCGTGCCGGGCGTCAAGGAGGACGTCACCGACCTGATCCTCAACATCAAGCAGCTCGTCGTCTCCTCGGAGCACGACGAGCCGGTCGTGATGTACCTGCGCAAGCAGGGTCCCGGTCTGGTCACCGCCGCCGACATCGCCCCGCCGGCCGGTGTCGAGGTCCACAACCCGGACCTCGTCCTCGCCACCCTGAACGGCAAGGGCAAGCTGGAGATGGAGCTGACCGTCGAGCGCGGTCGCGGCTACGTCTCCGCCGTCCAGAACAAGCAGGTCGGTCAGGAGATCGGGCGCATCCCGGTCGACTCGATCTACTCGCCGGTGCTCAAGGTCACGTACAAGGTCGAGGCGACCCGTGTCGAGCAGCGCACCGACTTCGACAAGCTGATCGTCGACGTCGAGACCAAGCAGGCCATGCGTCCCCGTGACGCCATGGCGTCGGCCGGCAAGACCCTGGTCGAGCTGTTCGGCCTGGCGCGCGAGCTCAACATCGACGCCGAGGGCATCGACATGGGCCCGTCCCCGACGGACGCCGCGCTCGCCGCCGATCTGGCGCTGCCGATCGAGGAGCTGGAGCTGACGGTCCGCTCGTACAACTGCCTCAAGCGCGAGGGCATCCACTCCGTGGGTGAGCTGGTCGCCCGTTCCGAGGCGGACCTGCTCGACATCCGCAACTTCGGCGCCAAGTCGATCGACGAGGTCAAGGCGAAGCTGGCCGGTATGGGCCTCGCGCTCAAGGACTCGCCTCCCGGCTTCGACCCGACCGCCGCCGCCGACGCCTTCGGCGCGGACGACGACGCGGACGCCGGTTTCGTGGAGACCGAGCAGTACTGAGCAGTACCCGCACGACTTCCGTGAGGCGTCCGCTTCGCGGGAACTGACACCGGTACCTGATACGGCCGGTGCAGCACACAAGGAGAATCACCATGCCGCGTCCCGCAAAGGGTGCCCGTCTGGGCGGCAGCGCCGCGCACGAGCGTCTGCTCCTCGCCAACCTGGCGAAGTCGCTGTTCGAGCACGGCCGCATCACGACGACCGAGGCCAAGGCCCGCCGCCTGCGTCCGGTCGCCGAGCGCCTCGTCACCAAGGCGAAGAAGGGCGACATCCACAACCGTCGCCTGGTGCTGCAGACGATCACGGACAAGAGCATCGTGCACACGCTGTTCACCGAGATCGCTCCCCGGTACGAGAACCGCCCCGGTGGTTACACGCGTATCACCAAGATCGGCAACCGTCGCGGCGACAACGCCCCGATGGCGGTCATCGAGCTGGTCGAGGCGCTGACCGTGGCCCAGCAGGCCACCGGTGAGGCCGAGGCCGCCACGAAGCGCGCGGTCAAGGAAGACGACCTCAAGAAGGACGAGGCCCCCGCGGCCGAGACCGCCGAGGACGCCAAGCCGGCCGACGACGCGGAGTCCAAGGACGCCTGAGCGTTCCAGCGACCACGGAACGGGCCCGCATCACCCTTCGGGGCGGTGCGGGCCCGTTCTGCTGAGCAGGGTTCGAGAGGATACGCGGGTGAGTGACGAGGCGGAGCCCGGTTGCGTACGGGTGCGACTGGACCTGTCCTACGACGGCAGGGACTTCTCCGGCTGGGCGAAGCAGACCAGCCGGCGCACGGTCCAGGGCGAGATCGAGGACGCGCTGCGGACGGTGACCCGGTCGCCGGTGGCGTACGACCTGACGGTGGCGGGCCGCACGGACGCCGGGGTGCACGCGCGCGGCCAGGTGGCGCACGTGGACCTGCCGGAGGCGGTGTGGGCGGAGCACGAGGAGAAGCTGCTGCGGCGGCTGGCGGGGCGGCTCCCGCCGGACGTGCGGATCTGGCGGGCGGCCCCGGCCCCGGCCGGGTTCAACGCGCGCTTCTCCGCGCTGTGGCGGCGGTACGCCTACCGGGTGGGGGACCGGCCCGGCGGGGTGGACCCGCTGACGCGCGGCCATGTGCTGTGGCACGACCGGCCGTTGGACGTGGACGCGATGAACGAGGCGGCCGCGCTGATGGTGGGCGAGCACGACTTCGCCGCGTACTGCAAGAAGCGCGAGGGCGCGACGACCATCCGTACGCTCCAGAAGCTGCGGTGGGTGCGGGACGAGGACTCGGGCGTGCTCACCGCGACCGTGCAGGCCGACGCGTTCTGCCACAACATGGTGCGCGCGCTGATCGGCGCGGCGCTGTTCGTGGGCGACGGGCGGCGTCCGGCCGACTGGCCCGCCGAGGTGCTGGCGGCGAGGGTGCGCGACCCGGCGGTGCACGTGGTGCGGCCGCACGGGCTGACGCTGGAGGAGGTCGCCTATCCGGCGGACGCGTTGCTGGCCGCGCGGGCCGAGGAGGCCCGCAACGTCAGGACGCTGCCGGGGGCGGGGTGCTGCTGAGGCGGTCGCGACGGCGGCGGCTGCCGCGGGCCTCGCGCACGAAGTGGCGTGCGAAGGCGGTGGCGCCCCAGAGGGCCAGGACGTTGACCAGCGCCCCGGCCCCCTGGAGCAGCGGGGCGAGGAGGCCGGCCCCGGCCTCCCCGCCGACCGCGCCGTCCCCGACGAGCAGGACCAGGGGGTAGACCACGGTGACCAGCACCACGGTGGAGCCGGGGAAGGCGGCCAGGGCCGTCGGCGTCTCGCCGGCCGCCGGGCGCCCGGCGATCTCGTGGGCCAGGGCGGCGGCCGTGACCAGGCCGACGTAGCCGGCGGCGAGGAGGCGGGCTCGGCTCCGGAGGACGGGGTGGCTCATGGGGTACGCCTTTCGCGCGGTGGTGCGGAGCGGGCGCGCGGGGCCCAGGCCCGTCCGCCCCGGAGCGGGTCAGGCGTTCGGGGCCGCGGCCGCCCGGGCGGCCTGGACCTGGCCCCGGCGGTGGATCTGGTGGAAGGCGAAGGTCGCCAGGTCGTCGCCGACCGCGTAGACGCCCTTGTCGGAAGGGGTGACGCGCCGGCCGTCCTGGAAGCCGCCGATGGTGAAGTAGGCGTAGCGGCCGTAGGAGTTGGCGGTGCGGCGGCAGACCGTGCCGCCCCGGCAGAAGGTGTCGACGCCCTGGCCGCTGAGGGAGGCGAGGCCGCCCGCGGCCTGGGCGACGGTCCTCTTCGCGCGGGCCTCCGTCTCCAGGACGGCGATGCCCACCGTGACCGCGACCCCGTCCTTGCGGTAGGTGGCGCGGATGAGTTGCTCGCAGCCGTTGTCCGTGAGGATCGCGCCGAGGGCGCCCTGGGTGCCCGCCGCGCAGTTCGCGGTGCGGTGCGTCGCGCCCTTGAGGTGGACGCGGCCGCCCACCGTGAGCTTCCTGCCGGGGAAGAAGCCGTCGACGGTGATCGGCGCCCGGTCCTTCTCGGCGCTGGATATGTAGTCCTTCGGGTCCGGCGGGGGCGGCGGCGCGACGGAGGAGAAGGAGGGCGCGGGCGCGGCGGTGTCCTCCGGGACCCCGGCGGGACCCGGCAGGTGGCTCGCGCCCGTGTCCGCCCGGCCCCCGCCGCCGTCCGTGGCGACGACGGCGGTGGCCACGATCGCGCCGACGACGACGGTGGCCAGCGCGCCGCCGCCGACCATCAGCAGCTTCCTGCGGCGGGCGCGTGCCGCGGACTCCTCCGCCAGCGCCGCCCAGTCCGGAGTCCCGCCGCCTCCCGGCCCCCAGGAGGGCCCCCCTTGCCCAAAGCTCATGGGCGCATCCTAGGGCTTCGCGAAACCGGTTGGGCCTGGGCTTCGCGGACCGTGACAATGCTCGGTATGGGACATCTGGAAGCGGGCCACCTGGAGTACTACCTACCGGACGGGCGGGTGCTGCTCGGCGACGCCTCGTTCCGGGTGGCCGACGGAGCCGTCGTCGCCCTCGTCGGGGCGAACGGGGCGGGCAAGACGACGCTGCTGCGGCTGCTCGCCGGGGAGATCCAGCCGCACGGCGGCTCGGTCTCGGTGAGCGGCGGGCTGGGGGTGATGCCGCAGTTCGTGGGCTCGGTGCGGGACGAGCGGACCGTGCGCGACCTCCTGGTCTCCGTCGCGCAGCCGCGCATCCGGGAGGCGGCGAAGGCGGTGGACGCGGCCGAGGAGAGGATCCTGACCGTCGACGACGAGGCCGCGCAGATGGCGTACGCGCAGGCGCTGAGCGACTGGGCCGAGGCGCGCGGCTACGAGGCCGAGACCGTCTGGGACATGTGCACGATGGCCGCGCTGGGCGTCCCGTACGAGAAGGCGCAGTGGCGCGAGGTGCGCACGCTCAGCGGCGGCGAGCAGAAGCGGCTGGTGCTGGAGGCGCTGCTGCGCGGGCCCGACGAGGTGCTGCTGCTGGACGAGCCGGACAACTACCTGGACGTGCCGGGGAAGCGGTGGCTGGAGGCGAAGCTGAAGGAGACCCGCAAGACGGTCCTCTTCGTCTCGCACGACCGCGAGCTGCTCTCCCGCGCCGCCGAGAAGATCGTCAGCGTGGAGCCGAGCCCGGCGGGCAGCGACGTGTGGGTGCACGGCGGCGGCTTCGCCACGTACCACCAGGCGCGCAAGGAGCGGTTCGCCCGGTTCGAGGAGCTGCTGCGGCGCTGGGAGGAGGAGCACGCCCGGCTGAAGGCGCTCGTCCTGCGGATGCGGCAGCAGGCGGCGAACAGCCCCGACATGGCCAACCGCTACCACGCGATGCAGACCCGCTTCAAGAAGTTCGAGGAGGCGGGCCCGCCGCCGGAGCCGCCGCGCGAGCAGGACATCCGGATGCGGCTGCGCGGCGGGCGGACCGGGGTGCGGGCGGTCACCTGCGAGGGCCTGGAGCTGACCGGGCTGATGAAGCCGTTCGACCTGGAGGTCTACTACGGGGAGCGGGTCGCGGTCCTCGGTTCGAACGGGTCGGGCAAGTCGCACTTCCTGCGGCTGCTGGCGGGGGAGCCGGTGGCGCACACCGGCGCGTGGAAGCTCGGCGCGCGGGTCGTGCCGGGGCACTTCGCCCAGACGCACGCCCATCCGGAGCTGCTGGGCAGGACGCTGGTGGAGATCCTCTGGTCCGAGCACGCCAAGGACCGGGGCGGGGCGATGTCGGTGCTGCGGCGGTACGAGCTGGAGCGCCAGGGGGACCAGCCCTTCGAGCGGCTGTCCGGCGGCCAGCAGGCCCGCTTCCAGATCCTGCTGCTGGAGCTGGCGGGCACCACCGCGCTGCTCCTGGACGAGCCGACGGACAACCTGGACCTGGAGTCGGCGGAGGCGTTGCAGGACGGCCTGGAAGTGTACGACGGCACGGTGCTGGCCGTCACGCACGACCGGTGGTTCGCGAAGTCCTTCGACCGCTACCTGGTCTTCGGGTCGGACGGGGTGGTCCGGGAGACGGCGGAGCCGGTGTGGGACGAGCGGCGGGTGGAACGGGCCCGGTGAGCGGGGAACCGGGGCCCGTTTTGACCCGTGTGGGGGCCGACCGGTAGTCTTCTGGTTTGTTATGCGTATCGGCTGCGTCGTCATGACGCGAAGGGCCCATACGTAGGTTCTCTGGAGCAGTTACCAGTGGCTCGCATACGGGCGCCGTTCCCGGCACTGTGGGCCCAAGCTGCATGATCGCTTCAGGGGTGCCATGTGTCTGGACCTCATCCACTGAAGAAGCGAAGGCTACGAAGTGCGTACGTACAGCCCCAAGCCCGGCGATGTCACTCGCCAGTGGCACATCATCGACGCGCAGGACATCGTCCTGGGCCGTCTGGCCACCACGGCTGCGAACCTCCTCCGAGGCAAGCACAAGGCGATCTACGCCCCCCACATGGACATGGGCGACTTCGTCATCATCATCAACGCCGACAAGGTGCACCTGTCCGGCAACAAGAAGACCCAGAAGATGGCGTACCGCCACTCGGGCTTCCCGGGCGGTCTCCGTTCGGTGCGCTACGACGAGCTGCTCTCGAAGAACCCCGAGAAGGCCGTCGAGAAGGCGATCAAGGGCATGATCCCCAAGAACACCCTGGGCCGTCAGATGCTCTCGAAGCTGAAGGTGTACGCGGGTGACCAGCACCCGCACGCTGCTCAGCAGCCGGTCCCGTTCGAGATCACCCAGGTCGCGCAGTAGTTCCGGCCTCCCCCTAAGACATTCAGAAAGATCTGAGGAGCATCGTGGCCGAGACCACTGTTGAGACGACCGCCGACGACACGGTGGGCACCGAGGGCGAGGAGACCTTCGCCGAGGTGACCACGTTCGAGTCGGAGGTTCCCGTCGAGGGCGAGTACACCAGCGAGTCCCTCGCCGGCCGCTTCGGCGACCCGCAGCCCGCGGCCGGCCTGGGCCGCCGCAAGAACGCCATCGCCCGCGTCCGGATCGTTCCGGGCACCGGCAAGTGGAAGATCAACGGTCGCACCCTTGAGGACTACTTCCCCAACAAGGTGCACCAGCAGGAAGTCAACGAGCCCTTCAAGGTGCTCGAGCTCGACGGCCGCTACGACGTCATCGCCCGCATCTCGGGTGGCGGCGTCTCCGGTCAGGCCGGCGCCCTGCGCCTCGGCGTGGCCCGCGCGCTGAACGAGGCGGACGTGGACAACAACCGCGCCACGCTGAAGAAGGCCGGCTTCCTCTCCCGCGACGACCGTGCGGTCGAGCGCAAGAAGGCCGGTCTCAAGAAGGCCCGCAAGGCCCCGCAGTACAGCAAGCGCTAAACACTGCCTGCTCGACTGTCACGTTCGCCCCGGCAGCACGCTCCGTGCTGCTGGGGCGTTCGTCTATCGGCGCCCGTGGGCGTATAACGGCAGGGGACGTTCATCGGCCGCGGGGTCCGCGGGGTGATGGACGGCGTCACGCATTCCGCGGGCCGGCCCCGCCGCCCGCCGTTCCCTTCTGTGCTTTTCGGCGGGCCCGCCGCTTTGCCCGTCGGGTTTCTCAGTTCTTTTGCTTTGCTGTGACGTGTGGTTTCGGAGCACTTTCGGAGGACATCAGTGGGACGACTCTTCGGTACGGACGGAGTGCGCGGCGTCGCCAACGCCGATCTGACGGCTGAGCTGGCGCTCGGGCTCTCGGTGGCGGCGGCGCATGTGCTCGCGGAGGCGGGCACCTTCGCGGGCCATCGCCCGACCGCTGTGGTGGGACGAGATCCGCGGGCGTCCGGAGAGTTCCTGGAGGCCGCCGTCGTGGCGGGCCTGGCCAGTGCCGGGGTGGACGTGCTCCGCGTCGGCGTGCTGCCGACGCCGGCCGTGGCGTACCTGACCGGCGTGCTCGGCGCGGACATCGGCGTGATGCTGTCGGCCAGCCACAACGCGATGCCCGACAACGGCGTCAAGTTCTTCGCCCGCGGCGGCCACAAGCTCGCCGACGAGCTGGAGGACCGTATCGAGACGGTCTACGAGCAGCACCGCACGGGTGAGCCCTGGGCCCGCCCGACCGGTGCGGGCGTCGGCCGGGTCACCGACTACGCAGAGGGCTTCGACCGGTACGTGGCCCACCTCATCGCGGTCCTCCCCAACCGGCTCGACGGCCTGAAGGTGGTCCTGGACGAGGCGCACGGCGCCGCCGCCCGCGTCTCGCCCGAGGCGTTCGCGCGGGCCGGGGCGGAGGTCGTCACCATCGGCGCCGACCCGGACGGCCTGAACATCAACGACGGCTGCGGCTCCACCCACCTGGAGCTGCTGCGCGCCGCCGTCGTGGAGCACGGGGCGGACCTCGGCATCGCGCACGACGGCGACGCCGACCGCTGCCTCGCCGTGGACGCGGCGGGCGAGGAGGTCGACGGCGACCAGATCCTCGCCGTGCTGGCCCTCGCGATGCGGGAGGCCGGTCACCTGCGCAAGGACACGGTCGTCGGCACGGTGATGTCGAACCTCGGCTTCAAGATGGCGATGGAGCGCGAGGGCATCCACCTCGTGCAGACGGCCGTGGGCGACCGCTACGTCCTGGAGTCGATGAAGGCCGAGGGGTACGCGCTCGGCGGCGAGCAGTCGGGCCACGTCATCGTCCTGGACCACGCCACCACCGGCGACGGCACCCTGACCGGCCTGATGCTGGCCGCGCGGGTCGCCGCGACCGGCCGCAGCCTCGCCGAGCTGGCCGGGGTCATGCGCCGCCTGCCGCAGGTCCTGGTCAACGTGCGGGACGTCGACAAGTCGCGGGTGGACACCTCCGCCGAGCTGGCCGCCGCGGTGACCGACGCGGAACGCGAGCTGGGCGACACCGGGCGCGTGCTGCTGCGCCCGTCCGGCACGGAGCCGCTGGTCCGCGTCATGGTCGAGGCGGCCGACATCGAGCAGGCGCGCGCCGTCGCGGGCCGTCTGGCCGACGTGGTGAAGTCCGCGCTCGGCTAGGGGGCCCGGCGGATCGGGGCCGGACGGGCCGCGGTGTCCGGTGCGGTGCACCGCACGGCGCTGGAACGCCCTCGTCGCGGAGCGATTGGGGTGTTTCGGCAACGCCGCGAGGCGCCGTGCCAGGCGCCGCGGACCCGGTCAGGATCCGCCGGACGCCCCCCAGGGCCCCTCGTGGGGATCACGCCGGGCTGGTGAGGTCCGGTCACGCCGGGCTGGTGGGGTCCGGCCTGATCGGGACGGAGGCCCCCCTGGGGGCGATCCGCTCCGGCCGCGTGCGGGGGGCCTCCGTGAGCCCTGGGGAGGCCCCCCCGGCCCGTGGAGGCCCCGTACGCGTGTGCGGCGGCCGTGCGGGGCGTGGGCGGGGTCCGGCGGGCCCGAGGAGGTTCCCGTACGCGCGTCCGGAGCCCTGCGGCGACTGCGGGCGCGTGCGGGCCCGTCGCGCGCCGGTACGGAGGCGACCGCTCCCGTCAGGAGGCCGGTCCGCGCTTGCCGCCCGTAGCGCCCGTGGAGGCGTTCCGGCGGCCGGGGCGGCCCCTGCGGCGCTGGGCCGACCACAGGCCCTTCTGGACCAGCAGCGTCAGCGTGCCCGCGAGGATGATCCCGCCGAGGTTGGCGAGCAGTTGCTGGATCGAGCCGCTGGTCTGCGTGTACTCCCCGTAGCTGAAGGCGACCGCCGCGTTGGCCGCCGCCGGGACCGTCGTCACCGAGATCGCCACGCCGATCAGGGCCCCGGACTTCGCCGAGGTGAGCGAGAGCGTCCCGGCGACGCCGGCCAGGAGCGCCACCACGAACGACATCCAGTCCGGGTGCCAGATGAACCCGGTGTTGGGCCGGGCCCGGTCGACCATCTCCCGGTCGAAGAGCCCGAAGGCGTCCAGCAGCCAGGCGAAGCCCGAGGTGATGACCAGGGCGAGTGCGAAGCCGCCGATCAGCGCCCACAGCGAGCGCCCCACCAGGCGCGGCGCGCGCTGGACCAGGGCGGTGGAGATCCCGGCCAGCGGGCCGAACTCCGGGCCGACGGCCATCGCGCCCACGATGAGGATCGCGTTGTCGAGCATCACCCCGCAGGCGGCGAGCATCGTGGCGACGGAGAGGAAGGCGACGTAGGTGACGCTGAACGTCGACTCCTCGTGCGTCGCCTCCGTCAGCTCCTCCCACAGCACCGCGTCCGCGCCCTCGCCCGGCGCCTCGCGCTCGGCCTCCTCGGCGCGCGCGGAGAGCGTCAGGTCCTGGGACTCGACGGCGATCGACCCGGTCTCGTCGACGCCCATCCGGCGCAGCGCGCCGATCAGCTCGTCGCCGGCCTCCCGCGCCACGTCGCAGAGGACCACGTCCCCGACGGGGTCGCGGGCGGCGCCGGGCAGGACCACCAGGTGGGCGGTGCCGACGGTGGACTCCAGGAGGGAGACGACTCCGTCCGTGGCGTCGGCGGGCACGATCAGACGCAGGTGCAGCACGCGGCGGCCACCCTCCCGTGTGCGGTGAACGACATCAGAGTTTGCGCAGGGACAGTCTCTGGACCTTGTGGTCCGCTCCCTTGCGGAGCACCAGAGTGGCACGGCCGCGCGTCGGAGCGACGTTCTCCAGCAGATTCGGCTTGTTGATGGTCCGCCACATGGTGCGCGCGTACTCCAGGGCCTCCTCCTCGGAGACCTGCGTGTACTTGCGGAAGTACGAGGACGGGTCCTGGAACGCCGTGTCGCGCAGCTTGCGGAAGCGGCTGAGGTACCAGGTCTCGATGTCCTCGGCGCGGGCGTCCACGTACACGCTGAAGTCGAAGTAGTCGGCGAGCCCGACCCTGGTGCGGCCGTCCTTGCCGGGCAGCGCGGGCTGGAGGACGTTGAGGCCCTCGACGATGAGGATGTCGGGGCGGCGCACGGTGAGCCGTTCGCCGGGGACGATGTCGTAGATCAGGTGGGAGTAGACGGGGGCGGTCACCTCGTCCTTGCCCGCCTTGATGTCGGCGACGAAGCGGGTCAGGGCGCGCCGGTCGTAGGACTCCGGGAACCCCTTGCGGGAGGTCAGGCCGCGCGCGGTCAGCTCCTTCATCGGCAGCAGGAACCCGTCCGTGGTGACCAGCTCGACGCTCGGGTGCTCCGGCCAGCGGGCCAGCAGCGCCTGGAGGATGCGGGCGCTGGTGGACTTGCCGACGGCGACGCTGCCCGCGACCCCTATGACGAACGGGGTTCCGCGCTGGGCGCCGTGCCCGTTCCCGGCGTCCCCGAGGAAGGTGTTCAGCGCGCCGCGCAGCCCGGACGTCGCCTGGACGTAGAGGTTGAGGAGCCGGGAGAGCGGCAGGTAGACGTCCCGTACCTCGTCCAGGTCGATGACGTCGCCCAGACCCCGCAGCCGCTCCACCTCCTCGGCGGTCAGCGGCAGCGGCGTCCGGTCCCGCAGAGCGCTCCACTCGTCGCGCGAGAGGTCGACGTAGGGGGTCGGCGCGTGCTCGGTGCGACGGTGGGGGCTCCGTGCGGGTGAGGTGATCACCTCTTCATTGTTACGGGAGTTTTAACGCGGCGGGGGGTGGGCTCGGTCACGTGGGTACGCCGGACGGGTCGGCGCCGCCCGATGGGACCGGTGGCCCCGGCTGCCCGGCTGCCCGCCCGGACTCCGGGGAAGGCCCCGGCGCCGGGATCCGGCTCACGCACCGGAGAGGCCCCAGGATGCCTTCGCAATCCGGTGGAAGGCGCCGCACGCTTCCCGGACGGCTCCGCACCCTCCTCTTGACCGACGCCTTTGACCGACGCCGTCAGCCGCCGAGCAATGCCGCGGCTTCCCGGCGCGCTTCGCCGAGCCAGTCGGCGCGCTGCCGGTGCGTCGAGTCGGTGACCGTACGGAAGACGACTCGGCGGACGTCGTCGACCCCGACGTACGGAAGCACGCACGCGGCCCAGACGCGTTGCAGCGGGTCGCCGAACTCGTCCTGCTCACGGTCCGCGGGCGTGTCCGAGGTGTTCAGGACGAGCGCCCGCCCCGCCCGGAGCAGCCCCGCGGGCTTTCCGTCGGCGGTGCCCAGCTTGTACGCGACGCCGGGAACGAGGACCCGTTGCACCCATCCGCCGAGGACGGCCGGCGGCATACCCCACCAGTTGGGGTGGATGAACGCCAGGCCGTCGAGCGACGGCACTTCGGCGCGGTGCAGGGCCAGTTGGGCGTCCGTACAGGGCTCCGCGGCCTGGACCGTCTCCGTCTCCCCGGCGGTCAGCAGGGGGGAGAACCCCTCCGCATACAGGTCGTGCGCGAACACCTCCGCTCCCCGGCCCCGCAGTTCGTCGACGACCGCGTCGAACAGCGCGTGATTGAAACTGTCGGGGCGCGGGTGTGCGAGATAGACGCCGATACGCATGTGCTGCTGATCCCCCGGAATGGTGTGGGCCGGTGCCGGCCACGCGGTGGCCCTCTCATCGGATGGTAGGCCCCCGACACGTCCGCGCTTCAGCCCCGTCGTCTTCTTCGGCGCACCGGGGACGGCTCCTCCGGGCGCCCGTGTCTGTCCCAGCGGTAGGAGTGCGGGCCGGAGCGCGCCGCTGGGGATCTCGGTCCCGTGCGGCGCGTTCCGGCCGCCTACTCAGCGCTGTGACGCGCAGGCGACGAAGTCCGTCCAGGCGGCGGGGGTGAAGCCGGGCTGGGGGCCTTCGACGGGGGGCTGCTTCCGAATCGCGTACGTGGATGGTTGTCGGGGCGGTTGCGACCTCGACGCACTCAGAACCGTCGTTGGTGGCACGGGACAGTTCACCGTCCAGCTCTCCGCCACCCGCCGGGGGCCCGCCTCGCCCGTCTGCTCGCGACCGGGCAACTGAGGTCCTGGGGGCTGCCGCTGGAGGACGCGAGCCTGGTCATCGGTGAACTGGCGTCCAACGCGGCGCCGCACGGGTGCGTCGAGGGGCGGGACTTCCGCCTCATGGTGCACGTGTACGGCGACACGCTGCGTATCGAGGTCGCCGACGCGCGCGGCGCGTGCCTGCCGTGCCCGCGGGAGCCGTCCGACGAAGCGGAGGGCGGGCGCGGACTGCTGCTCGTGGAGGCGTTGTCGGCGCGGTGGGGTACGGAGGACGGGCCCTTCCCCCGGAAGACGGTCTGGGCCGAACTGGCGCTCACCGGATCGTGACCGCCGCGACCCGGTGGACCGGGTTCCGGTGGACCGTGTCGTGGTCGACCGGGGCGTGGCGCTCCGCGACGTAAAAGGCTTTTCAGTACGGGGAAAAGAACTTCTCCCCACCCCACCCGGCCGGTTGCGACCTGCGGGATGCGGGCGCGGAGGTGCTGTCACTCGCGCGGGTGAGGTTTGCCAACGGAGCTGGATTTCGCGCCGGTTCGGTGGCATATGCTCACGCTCACCACCAGACATGAGACGGCCCCCGGCCGGGACTGGCATCCCGATCGAGGGCCTGACCAACGAGGAAGTAAGCCCCTTCCTGATGGATACCCAGCAGATTAGCGCGCCCTCGCGCCTCCCGTCCGCCGGTGTCGTGCACATCAACGTGCGGCTCACCGACGGCTTCACGGTGATCTCCAACAGGCTCTCCCAGCGCCGGGACATGTCCCTGCTGGCGATCGGCCTCGGCACGCACATCCAGTCCCTGCCCAACGGGGCCAGGATCGGCACGAAGGTGCTGGCCGCGATCTTCCCGGAGAGCGAGGCGCGGATCGCCGCCGCCCTGCGCGAGTTGGAGCACCACGGCTTCCTGCGCCGCATCCGCGAACGCGTCCGGGGCGGGCGGATCGCCACGCGTACGGAGTTCTACAACCACCCGGAGGCGGCGGCGCGGCACGCGAGGGGGGCGGGGCGCGCGCCCGTCACACCTGCGCCCGCCGCTGCCGTTGCGCCCGCGCCGCCTGCGCCTGCACCGCCTGCGCCTGCGCCTGCACCTGCACCGCCTGCACCTGCACCGCCTGCGGCCGCCGCTGCCTTCGCGTCCGCGCCGCTTGCGGCTTCCGCTGCCCTTGCGCCCGTGCCAGGCGCCGCGCACGCGGGTGGCGGGCTGCGGGCACCACGTGCGGCGTCGGCGCGGCGCGGGATGTCCGCGCCTGTGCCTCGTGGGGCGTCCGGGTCGCGGGTGTCGCCCGCGCCCGCGCCCGCGCCGTGCGGGGCGTCCGTGCCTGCGCCGTGCGGGGCGTCCGTGCCTGCGCCGCGTGGGGCGGCCGTACGGCGGACCGCAGCCGCACCCGCGTCCGTACGGGAGGTTGTGCCCGCGTCCGTACGGGGGGTCGCGCCCGCGTCCGTACGGGAGGCCGCGCCCCCGCCCGTACGGGGGACCGGGCCCGATGCCCGGCCGGGGTGGGGAGCCGTTCCGGTCCGAGAGCCCGAGCCCGTACGGGAGGCCGGGCCGCGCCGTGTGCCGGCGCCCACCGCGCCCAAGCCGCCGCCCCCGCCGCTGCCTGCCCCGTCCGCCCCCACCGCCGCGTTGCTGGACGAGGCCGCCGAGCTGCTCGCCGGGCTCCGGCGCACCGCGCCCCTGTTCGTCCTCTCCGAGGCGGACGTGCGGCGGCTGGCCCCGGAGTGGCGGCCTGGCTCGAACGCGGGATGCGCCCGGAGGCGGTCCGGGCCGCGCTCACCGACGACCCGCCCGTACCCCTGCGCCACCCGGCGAAGCTGCTGCGGCACCGCCTCGTCGCGCTCCTGCCGCCACCCCTGCCCGCCGCCCCGCCGGTCGTGCCCCTCCAGACCTGCGAGGACTGCGACCGAGCCTTACGCTCCCCCCTGCCGGGGCTCTGCGGCGACTGCCGCAGGACCCGCGCCCACGAGGCCGAGTCGGCTCTCGCGGGGGTGTGAGGGCGGCGGCCGGCGCGCCTGGAGCGTGGCGTCAGCCGATCCGTGACCCGTGGGAGACCGGAATGCCGTGCCGCTCCCCGACCTGCTCACGCCTCGCGTGCAACGCCCGACACCATGAGGTGGACCGGTCGGGGTGAAGGGAAAACCTCGCGTGCCGTCCGCGGAGAGGCGAGCCGGGCTTTCGCCGCTGTCCCGGACTCGTGCAGGGCGTGCAGCACCGGCTTGACGCCGACAGCGTTCACCACGAGGTAGTTCTCGTGAGGAGTCTGACGAAAAACACCTGTATCGATTCCGTGCATGGCGTGCGGTGAAACAGTCAAATGAAGTGCCTGAAAGCGACCGTAACCCCATCAGCCCTGCCCGCTCTGGGTGTTCGCCCGCAACCTGGTAAAATAGCGCGGTGACCCTTGCCGCTGTCTCTCGTCATCATCAGATGCCCTGGAAGTCCGCTGGTACGCGAAGTGTTCCGCAGGCTTTCCCCTACCAGGGCAGTAAGCGGGCGCTCGCGGGCCAGATCCTTTCCCTCTTCCCTGAAGGGGGCGCCCCCCGGCTGGTGGAGCCTTTCGCGGGCTCGGCGGCCATTTCCGTGGCGGCGCTGCATTACGGTCTGGTGGAAACGGCCTACATCTCGGACGTCAATGGTCCGCTCATGGGGTTGTGGAAGCTCATCATCGATGATCCCCACCACCTCATCGCGGAGTACACCCGCATGTGGAACGAACAGCTCGACGACCCCCGTGCGTATTTCCTTGAGGCGCGCGATGCGTTCAACGTCGGTAAGCAGCCGGAGATCCTTCTCTATCTCCTGTGCCGCTGCGTCAAGGCCGCTGTCCGCTACAGCCAGAAGACCGGCGACTTCAACCAGGGGGCGGACCACCGCCGTCTGGGTGCGAAGCCCGACAACATGGCGGAGCGCATCAGGCAGGCCTCCGCCATCGTGCAGGGCTCGGCCATCGCCACGTCCTCCTACGAAGATCCCCTGGTCAACGCCTCGCCCGACGAGCTGGTGTACATGGACCCGCCGTATCAGGGGACGAGCGGGGTGCCCGACCACCGCTATCTGAAGGGCCTCCAGCGGGACGCGTTCACCGAAACGCTCCAGCGGGCGGTGGACAACAAGGTGTCCTTCATCGCGTCGTACGACATGGTCACCGATGACGACAGGTACGGCTCCTCCCTGCCGGAGGAACTGGGGCTCACCCACCGCCACGTCGTCGCGGGCGTTTCGTCGCAGGCGACGCTGATGGGCAAGCGGCAGATGACCACCGAATCCCTGTACCTCTCCCCGGCGCTCGTGGAACGCCTCGGTGGGGTCGATGTCATCGACGACCGCCTGGGGGCGGGCCTTTCCGCGGAAGCGGCACTGTTCTGACGGTCGAATTCGGAGTTTTGGGGTCTTGTGCCCGATAGGGGCAGCTCGATCAATCCGCTGAGGTCCTCACTTACTTCTGCGAAGTGATTCCCTTCCGTTACGATCGGCCGCATGTCCGACCATGCCCCGGTTCCGCTCAGTGACGCCCAGATCGCCTGGCTGCGCCAACTCAAGATGTCCAAACGGGCCGCTCTGGTCCGTGACCATATTCTGGAACACGGTTCCGTCACTACTGGCACGTTGGCCGAACTGGGCTACAACCACCCGCCGCGTGCCGCACGCGACCTGAAGGACGCGGGAGCGGGCGTCGTCACGGTCATGGTCAAGGGGCCGGACGGCCGGCGTATGGCGAGTTACGCGTTCAACGGCACGGCCAACGAGAACGGCGCCGGTCGTGTGGTCATCCCCAAGCAATTCGGCGAGGCGCTGAAGAAGGCACACGCCTATCGGTGCGCCATCTGCTCCGGTGAGTTCGCCGGACGCGAACTCCAGTGCGACCACCGGGTGCCTTTCGCCGTCGCGGGCGACAAGCCGGACATGCGCGCGGAGGACTTCATGCCGGTCTGCGCCTCGGACAACCGCGCCAAGTCCTGGTCCTGCGAGCACTGCCCGAACTGGGAAGCCAAGGTCGAGGAGACCTGTCTGTCGTGCTTCTGGGCGTACCCGGAGCACTACACGCATGTCGCCATGCGCCCGGAACGGCGTATCCACCTCGTCTTCCAGGGGGACGAGGTGGAGGTGGCCGACGGGCTCAAAGCGGTGGCGTCCGCCGCCGGTGTCTCGGTCGCCGAGGCGGCGAAGCGGAGGCTGCGGTCCGCCCCGTAGTCCCGCGGGGCGCGCCTCCGCGGCCCGGTCGCCGCATACGCGGAAAAAACTTCGGGCGGTGTGTCGATCCGTCCCGGTCCCGTTCGTCGTCATCGTGTAGGGCCCGAACAGCGGGCGCGAGAGACGAACGACAGGATTCGATCATGAAGTACATGCTGCTGATCCACAGTGGGGCCGCCGACGAGCAGGGCGGTGCGCCGCAGTGCACCGTCGAGGACTGGATGGCGTACGACAAGGCCGTGCGCGACGCGGGCGTCTTCGTCTCCGGGGAGTCGCTGGCCGACCTGGTGACCGCGACCACCGTGCGGGTGTCCCCGGCGGGTGAGCGGACGGTGACGGACGGGCCGTACGCGGAGACGCGGGAGCTGTTGGGGGGCTTCCTCGTGATCGACGTGCCCGACCTCGACGCCGCCCTCGACTGGGCGGCGCGCTGCCCCGGCTCGCGGGACGGCGGCTCGGTCGTCGTCCGGCCGGTCGCGGACTTCGGGGCCTGACACCGTGACGGGCGGCGGCGCGGCGCGGGACGGGGCCGGTGCGCCGGGCTCGGGGGACCCCCGCGCGCCGGGCGGGGGAGCCTGCCCGTCCGGTACGGGATCGGCGCACGGGGGAGCCGGCCCGTCCGGTAGGGGACCGGCGCACGGGGGAGCCGGCGCGGGGGCCTCGGCGGAGGCGGTGGAGGCGGTGTTCCGGGAGGAGCGTGGGCTGTTGCTCGCCTCCCTAGTCCGCCGCTTCGGGGACCTCGACCTGGCCGAGGAGGTGACGTCCGAGGCGATCGAGGCCGCCCTGCTCCACTGGCCCGCCGAGGGCGTCCCCTCCCGGCCGGGGGCCTGGCTGCTGACGACCGCCCGGCGCCGGGCGGTCGACCGGCTGCGGCGGGACCGGGCGTACGCCGCCCGGCTCGCCGTCCTCCAGGCCGACGCGGAACGGGCCGAGCCCGCCCCGGCGGCCGACGCCGCCACCGGGCTCGGCGGACTGCCGGACGAACGGCTCCAGTTGTTCTTCACCTGCGCCCACCCCGCCCTCGCCGCCGAGGACCGCACCGCCCTCACCCTGCGCTGCCTCGCCGGGCTCACCACACCCGAGGTCGCGCGGGCCTTCCTCGTGCCGACGCCGACCATGGCCCAGCGCATCGTGCGGGCCAAGAAGAAGATCCGCGAGGCCCGGATCCCGTTCCGGGTGCCCGGCCCCGACGAGCTGCCGGGGCGGCTGCCGGGGGTGCTCCAGGTCGTGTACTCGGTCTTCACGGAGGGGTACGCGGCCAGTTCCGGCCCCCGGCTCCAGCGGTTGGACCTGGCCGAGGAGGCGATCCGGCTGGCCCGGATACTGCACCGCCTGCTCCCCGCCGAACGAGAGGCCGCCGGGCTCCTCGCGCTGCTGCTCCTGGTCCACGCCCGGCGCGACGCGCGCAGCGGGCCGGACGGCGAGCCGGTCCTGCTCGACGCCCAGGACCGGGGGCGCTGGGACCGGGCGATGATCGAGGAGGGCCGCGCGCTGGTGGTCGCGGCGCTGACCGGCGGTCCGGCCGGGCCGTACGGGGTGCAGGCCGCCATCGCCGCCCTGCACGACGAGGCGCCGGACGTGGCGGCCACGGACTGGCCGCAGATCGTGGCCCTGTACGACGTGCTGCTCATCCTCGCCCCGTCCCCCGTGGTGGCGGTGAACCGCGCCGTGGCGGTGGCGATGCGGGACGGGCCCGAGGCGGGATTGGCGCTGCTGGACGCGTTGGCGGGGGAGCCGAGGCTGCGCGCGTACCAGCCGTACCACGCGGCGCGGGGGGATCTGCTGAGCCGGTTGGGGCGGCGGGAGGCGGCGGCGGCCGCGTACCGGGAGGCGCTGGCCGTGGCGGGCCCCGAGCCGGAGCGGCGCGCGCTGCGGCGGAAGCTGGCCGAGGAGGAGGAGGAGGGGGAGGGGGAGGGGCCGCCCGGAGCGCCGGGCGCGTGAGGGCGGCAGGGGGCGGCGCGTGAGGGGGCGGCGGGGGCGTACGGTGCCCCGGCGTGCGCGGTGGGTGCCGCCGCCGGTCCGGCGTGCGCGGGCGACCGCCTCCGGCTCGGCGTACGCGGTGGGCGTCCGTGCCCCGGCGTGCGCGGTGGGTTCCGCGCCCGGTCCGGCGTACGCGGTGGGTTCCGCGCCCGGTCCGGCGTGCGCGGCGGCTTCCGCCCCCCGGTCCGGCGTGCGCGGGCGACCGCCTCCGACTCGGCGTACGCGGTGGGCGTCCGTGGCCTGGCGTACGCGGTGGCTGCCGCCCCCAGTCCGGCGTGCGCGGGCGACCACCCCGGTCCGGCGTACGCAGTAGCCACCCCCGGCTCGGCGCACCCCCGGTGGCCGGAACCGCATTCTTGACCTGACCACGACAACACACGATCCTGTGCCCGTCGCACAGCTCCACCCCCCACCCCGACGGACTCAGGAGACTGCCAGTATGCGACTCGTCACCGCACGGACACCCCGGCCGACGAAGGCCAGACGCAAAGCCGTTCTCGCCGTCCTGCTCGCCCTCGGCCTGGCGGCACCCGCCACCGCCGTGGCCACCGCCGAGACCTCCGCCCCGAACGCGGCCGTCGCCGCGGACGAGCGGACGCTCCAGTACGAGATCACCGGGCGCACCACCCCCGCCGCCCGCACCGAGATCGCCCGCGCGGGCGTCTCGATCGACGAGGTGCACGACCACGGCGTGGTCATCACCGCGGACGCCGCCCAGGCCCGCAAGCTCCGGGCCCGCGGCCACGTGCTGGAGGCGCTGCCCGCCCCGGCCGCCGAACCGCACGCGGGGGACGGCGTCGGCGTCCTCGACTTCCCGTCCGCCGACTCCCGCTACCACAACTACGCCGAGATGAGCGCGGCGATCGACGCGCGCATCGCCGCCAACCCCTCGATCATGAGCAAGCGCGTCATCGGCAAGACGTACCAGGGCCGGGACATCGTCGCGGTCAAGATCAGCGACAACGTGGCCACCGACGAGGCCGAGCCCGAGGTCCTGTTCACCTCCCATCAGCACGCCCGCGAGCACCTGACCGTCGAGATGGCGCTCTACCTGCTCCGCGAGCTGGGCCAGGGCTACGGGACCGATCCCCGGATCACCCAGGCGGTCAACGGCCGTGAGCTGTGGGTCGTGCCGGACATCAACCCGGACGGCGGCGAGTACGACATCGCCTCCGGCTCGTACCGCAGTTGGCGCAAGAACCGGCAGCCCAACTCCGGCTCGACCGCCGTGGGGACCGACCTCAACCGCAACTGGGCCTACCAGTGGGGCTGCTGCGGCGGCTCCTCCACCAGCCCCTCGTCGGAGACCTACCGCGGCCGGGCGGCCGAGTCCGCGCCCGAGACGAAGGTCGTGGCGGACTTCGTCCGCAGCCGGGTGGTCGGCGGGAAGCAGCAGATCACCGCCGCGATCGACTTCCACACCTACAGCGAGCTGGTGCTGTGGCCCTTCGGGTACACGTACAACGACACCGCCCCCGGCATGACGGCCGACGACCGCAACGCGTTCGCCGCCGTGGGCCGCAAGATGGCCGCGAGCAACGGCTACACGCCCGAGCAGTCCAGTGACCTCTACATCACCGACGGGTCGATCGACGACTGGCTGTGGGGCTCGCAGAGGATCTTCGGCTACACCTTCGAGATGTACCCCGGCTCGGCCTCCGGCGGCGGGTTCTACCCGCCCGACGAGGTGATCGAGCGGGAGACCGCGCGCAACCGGGACGCGGTGCTCCAACTGATCGAGAACGCGGACTGCATGTACCGGTCGATCGGCAAGGAGGCGCAGTACTGCTCCTGACGGGCTGACCTGCCCGCGACGCGGCCCCCGGCGCACGCCGGGGGCCGCACCGGCGTGCGCGGGCGCGGGAGCGGGCCCACCACCGGCCGTCCCCCTCCGGGCGCGTCACGGGCCCGGAGGTCCTGGGCCGTGCGGGGCATGGGGCGACGACTCGTGCACCACCGACATTCCTCCTGCGGAGCGCCTGCGGCCGTATGGTGCCGTTATGTGCGGAATCGTGGGTTATGTCGGTGAGCAGTCGGCGCAGGACGTCGTCCTCTCAGGTCTCAAGCGCCTCGAATACCGGGGCTACGACTCGGCGGGCGTCGCCGTCCTCGCCGACGGCGGACTCGCCGCCGCGAAGAAGGCGGGCAAACTCGTCAACCTGGAGAAGGAGTTGGCGCTGCGGCCCCTGCCCGCCGGGCGGACCGGCATCGGGCACACCCGCTGGGCGACCCACGGCGCGCCCACCGACGCCAACGCCCACCCGCACCTGGACAACGCGGGCCGGGTCGCCGTCGTCCACAACGGGATCATCGAGAACTTCGCGGCCCTGCGGCGCGAGCTGACGGGGCGCGGGCACGCGTTGGAGTCGGAGACGGACACCGAGGTCGTCGCGCACCTGCTGGCCGAGGCGTTCTCGGCGGGCGGGGACCTCGCGGACGCCATGCGCCGGGTGTGCCGGCGGTTGGAGGGGGCCTTCACCCTGGTGGCCGTCCACGCCGACCAGCCGGGCACGGTCGTCGGGGCCCGGCGCAACTCGCCGCTCGTCGTGGGCGTGGGCCGGGGGGAGTGGTTCCTCGCCTCCGACGTCGCCGCGTTCATCGCGCACACCCGGACCGCGATCGAGCTGGGCCAGGACCAGGTCGTCGAGCTGAGCCGCGAGGGCGTCGCCGTCACCGGGTTCGACGGGGACCCCGCCCCGGTGCGCGAGTACCACGTGGACTGGGACGCGTCCGCCGCCGAGAAGGGCGGATACGCCTCCTTCATGCTCAAGGAGATCGCCGACCAGCCGCGCGCCGTCGCCGACACCCTCCTCGGCCGGATCGACGGCCAGGGCGAGCTGCGCCTCGACGAGGTGCGCCTGGCCCCCGCCGAGCTGCGCGAGGTCGACAAGGTCGTCATCGTCGCCTGCGGGACCGCCTTCCACGCCGGGATGATCGCCAAGTACGCCATCGAGCACTGGACCCGGCTGCCCTGCGAGACCGAGCTGGCCAGCGAGTTCCGCTACCGGGACCCGATCCTGGACCACCGCACCCTGGTCGTCGCCATCTCGCAGTCCGGGGAGACCATGGACACCCTCATGGCGCTGCGGCACGCCCGCGAACAGGGCGCCAAGGTGCTCGCCATCTGCAACACCAACGGCTCGACCATCCCCAGGGAGTCCGACGCCGTCCTCTACACCCACGCCGGGCCCGAGGTCGCCGTCGCCTCCACGAAGGCGTTCCTCACCCAGCTCGTCGCCTGCTACCTCGTGGCGCTCTACCTCGGCCAACTGCGCGGCACCAAGTGGGGCGACGAGATCCGCACCGTGGTGCGGCGGCTCTCCGCCGTCCCCGGCGAGGTCGAACGGGTCCTCGCGACCATGGAGCCGGTCCGCGAGCTGGCCCGGTCCCTCGCCCACCACGACACCGTCCTCTTCCTCGGCCGCCACGTCGGCTACCCGGTCGCCCTGGAAGGCGCGCTCAAGCTCAAGGAACTCGCCTACATGCACGCCGAGGGCTTCGCGGCCGGCGAGCTGAAGCACGGGCCGATCGCGCTCGTCGAGAAGGGCCTGCCGGTGGTCGTCGTCGTCCCCTCGCCGCGCGGGCGGTCCGTGCTGCACGACAAGATCGTCTCGAACATCCAGGAGATCCGGGCGCGCGGCGCACGCACCATCGTCGTCGCCGAGGAGGGCGACGAGGCCGTCGTCCCGTACGCCGACCACCTCATCACCGTCCCCGCAACGCCTACGCTGCTTCAGCCGCTGGTCGCCACCGTGCCCCTCCAGGTCTTCGCCTGCGAGCTGGCGACGGCCCGCGGCAACGAAGTGGACCAGCCGCGCAATCTGGCGAAGTCCGTGACCGTGGAGTGACCGGGGGCCGCCCCGGTCCGGAGACCGACAGGGGTGGGTTCGTGATCATCGGGGTGGGCATCGACGTGGCCGAGATCGAGCGCTTCGGCGCGGCGCTGGAGCGTACGCCCCAGTTGGCCGACCGCCTCTTCGTGGCCGGGGAGCTGACGCTGCCCAGCGGCGAGCGGCGGGGCACCGCCTCGCTCGCCGCCCGGTTCGCCGCCAAGGAGGCCCTGGCCAAGGCGCTCGGCGCGCCCGGCGGGCTGCTCTGGAGCGACGCGGAGGTCTGGGTCGAGGAGAGCGGGCAGCCGCGCCTGCGGGTGCGCGGCACGGTCGCCGCCCGCGCCGCCGAGCTGGGCGTGCGCGGGTGGCACGTCTCCCTCAGCCACGACGCGGGGGTCGCCTCCGCCGTGGTGATCGCGGAGGGGTGAGCCGGCCGGGGCGGGCGGTGTCGGGCGTGGTGTCGGGGGGTGGGCCGGTCGGGACGGGTCGCCTCCGCCGTGGTGATCGCGGAGGGGTGAGCCGGTCGGGAGCGGGCGGTGTCGGGCGTGGTGTCGGAGGGGTGGGCCGGCCGGGGCGGGTCGCCTCCGCCGTGGTGATCGCGGAGGGGTGAGCCGGTCGCGCGGGCGAGTGGCGTCCGCCGCGGCGCCGCGGGGGTGAGCAGGCCGGGGGCGGGGTGGCGTCCGGCGCGGTGATCGCGGAGGGTGGGACCCATGCGACGTGCCTACAGCGTGGAGACCGTACGGGCCGCCGAGGCCGCCCTCATGCAGCGCCTGCCGGAAGGGGCGTTGATGCAGCGCGCCGCAGCCGGGCTCGCCGTGGCCTGCGGCGACCTGCTGCGCCGCAACGGCCGGGTGTACGGGGCGCGCGTCCTGCTCCTGGTCGGCAGCGGCGACAACGGCGGCGACGCGCTGTACGCGGGCGCCCGGCTGGCCCGCCGGGGCGCGGGCGTGCGGGCCCTGCTCCTGGCCCCCGACCGGGCCCACGCGGGCGGGCTCGCCGCGCTGCTCGCGGCCGGGGGACAGGTCGTCGACGGGCCGGACGGGCTCGGCGTGCTCGACCTCGTCGTGGACGGCATCACCGGCATCGGCGGACGCGGCGGGCTGCGCGAGGACGCCGCCGCCCTGGTGGACGCGGTGACCCGAGGCCGTACCCCGGTCATCGCGGTCGACCTGCCCAGCGGCGTGGAGGCCGACACCGGCCAGGTGCTCGGCCCGGCCGTCCGCGCGGACGCCACCGTCGCCTTCGGCACGTACAAGCCGGGCCTCCTGATCGACCCCGCCGCCGAGCACGCGGGCGCCCTGCTGCTGGTCGACATCGGGCTCGGCCCCGAACTGCCGGAGCCGCCCGACCTGGAGGCGCTCCAGTACGCGGACGTGGCGGCGCTGCTGCCCGAGCCGGGCGCGGAGAGCGACAAGTACCGGCGCGGGGTCGTCGGCGTCGCCGCCGGGTCCGACCGCTATCCGGGCGCGGCCGTCCTCGCGGTGGCGGGCGCGCTGCGCGGCGGGGCCGGGGCCGTGCGGTACGCCGGACCGGGCGCGGACGCGGTGATCGCCCGCTTCCCGGAGGCGCTGGTGCACGCCGGGCCGCCGTCGGAGGCCGGGCGGGTGCAGGCCTGGGTGGTCGGGCCGGGGCTCGGGGACGGGAGGGGGGCGCGGGAGGCCGTCGCGGACGTGCTGGCCGCCGACGTCCCGGTCCTGGTCGACGCGGACGGGCTGCGGCTGATGGACGCCGAGACCGTGCGGACCCGGAGGGCCGCGACGGTCCTGACCCCGCACGCGGGGGAGGCCGCCGCCCTGCTCGGCGCCGCGCGCGAGGAGGTCGAGGCCGGGCGGCTGGCCGCCGTCCGCGAACTGGCCGCCCGCTACCGCGCCACCGTCCTCCTCAAGGGCTCCACGACGCTGGTCGCGGAGGCCAGGGACACCCCCGTACGGGTCAACCCGACCGGCACGTCCTGGCTGGCCACCGCGGGCAGCGGCGACGTGCTGTCCGGGCTCGCCGGCTCCCTGCTCGCGGCCGGGCTCGCCCCGCGCGACGCCGCGTCCGTCGCCGCGTACCTGCACGGGCTGGCCGCCCGGCACGGCTCGGGGGGCGCGCCGCTCACCGCGCAGGACGTCGCGGACGGCATCCCGGCGGCCTGGCGCGACGTGCGGGCGCTCTGATCCGGGGCGATGGTGGAGACCTCGCGGAGAGGGAGGACCCGACGGTGAGCGGTACCGCGCCCGTACGCGTACGCAGGGCCTACGACCCGGTGGAGGACGACGACGGGACCCGCGTCCTCGTCGACCGCCTCTGGCCCCGCGGGGTCTCCAAGGAGAAGGCGGCCATCGACATGTGGCTGAAGGACGTCACCCCCTCGGCCGACCTGCGCTCCTGGTACCACCACGACCGCGAGGCGCGCCACGCGGAGTTCGTCGAGCGCTACCGCGCCGAGCTGGACGACCGCACCCACACCGAGGCCGTCGAGCGGCTCGTCTCCCTGGTGCGCGAGGGCGGCCCGGTCACCCTGATCACCGCCGCCGAGGACGTCGACGACAGCCACGTCCCGGTCCTGGTCGACCACCTGGAGCACCTGCGGAAGGGCCGGGCGCACTGACTCCGAGCCTGTGACGAAGCGCGCATAGCGGCGTATACGGGGGTACGGCGCTCGGGGCGCGGCGCACGCCTCTGAGAGACTGGGCGCGATGAACGAGACAGCGTCCCTGAGAGCCCGTGCCGAGATCGACCTCGCCGCGCTGCGCGCCAACGTGCGCGTCCTGCGCGAGCGCGCGGCCGGTGCGCAGCTCATGGCCGTAGTGAAATCCGACGCGTACGGGCACGGGGCGGAGCCCTGCGCGCGGGCCGCGCGGGAGGCCGGGGCGACCTGGCTGGGCACCGCGACCCCGCAGGAGGCCCTCGCGCTGCGGGCGGCCGGGCTCGACGGCCGGATCATGTGCTGGCTGTGGACGCCGGGCGGCCCCTGGCGCGAGGCGATCGAGGCGGACCTCGACGTGTCGGTGAGCGCCCTGTGGGCGCTGCGCGAGGTCGTCGAGGCCGCCGCCGAAGCGGGCCGGCCGGCCCGCGTCCAGCTCAAGGCCGACACCGGCCTGGGCCGCAACGGCTGCCAGCCCGTCGACTGGCCCGAGCTGGTCGCCGAGGCCCGCGCCGCCGAACGGGCCGGGCGCGTCCGCGTCACCGGCCTGTGGTCGCACTTCGCCTGCGCCGACGAACCGGGCCACCCCTCGATCGCCGCCCAGCTCGGCGTCTTCCGGGACATGGTGGCGTACGCCGAGAAGGAGGGCGTGGAGCCCGAGGTGCGGCACATCGCCAACTCCCCGGCCACGCTCACCCTCCCCGAGGCCCACTTCGACCTCGTGCGGACCGGCATCGCGATGTACGGCATCTCGCCCAGCCCCGAGCTGGGCGTCCCCGCCGACTTCGGGCTGCGCCCGGTGATGACGCTCGCCGCGTCCGTCGCGCTGGTCAAGGAGGTCCCGGCCGGGCACGGCGTCAGCTACGGCCACCACTACACGACGCCCGCCGGGACGACCCTCGGCCTGATCCCGGTCGGCTACGCGGACGGCGTCCCGCGCCACGCCTCGGGCCGGGGCCCCGTCCTGGTCGGCGGCAAGGTGCGCACGGCCGCGGGCCGGGTCGCCATGGACCAGTTCGTCGTCGACCTCGGCGGGGACCGCCCCGAGCCGGGCGCGGAGGCGGTCCTGTTCGGTCCGGGCGACCGGGGCGAGCCGGGCGTGGAGGACTGGGCGGTAGCCGCCGACACCATCGGGTACGAGATCGTCACCCGCATCGGTACGCGGGTGCCGAGGGTCTACGTGGACGAGGGCGCACGCCCGGACGGGGGAGCGGCAGGGTGAGCGGTACGGGAGGAGCGGAGGCGGTGGTGGCGGCCGGCACGACGGCGACCGTCGCGACGGCGGCCGGTTGGCGGCGGGCGGGGTTCGCCGGGGCCGCGATAGGCGTGCTCGCCGCGGGCGCGGCGGCCGGAGTGGCGGTCGAACGGCTCACGGTCGGGCGAGGGATGCGCAAGAAGGCCCGCCTCGCCCTGGACGCGACGGGCCCCTACGGCTCACTGCGCGGCGCCCCCGGCCGGGCCGTCGCGGAGGACGGCACCGAGCTGTACTACGAGATCGACGAGGTGGAGCCCGCGCCGCCCGCCGAGGAGGCCGACGCCTCCGGCACCCGTCGCCGCCGCCTCTTCGGGGACAAGGCGCCCGCCCCGGTGACCGTCGTCTTCAGCCACGGCTACTGCCTCGGCCAGGACTGCTGGCACTTCCAGCGGGCCGCCCTGCGCGGCCTGGTGCGCGCCGTCTACTGGGACCAGCGCAGCCACGGCCGCTCCGAGCGCGGCCGGGCCCAGGCGCACGGGGCGCCCGCCGGCATCGACCTGCTCGGCCGCGACCTGAAGGCGGTCATCGACGCGGCGGCGCCCGAGGGGCCGCTGGTCCTGGTCGGCCACTCGATGGGCGGCATGACGATGATGGCGCTCGCCGACCAGTACCCGGAGCTGATCCGCGACCGGGTCGCCGCCGCCGCGTTCATCGGCACGTCCAGCGGCCGGCTGGACGAGGTGGACTTCGGGCTCCCGGCGGCGGGCGTCAACGCGGTGCGCCGGGTGCTGCCCGGCGTGCTGAGGGCGCTCGGCAGCCGGGCGGAGCTGGTGGAGCGGGGCCGACGGGCCACCGCCGACCTGTTCGCCGGGGTGATCAAGCGGTACGCGTTCAGCTCCCGCGACGTGGACCCGGCGGTCGCCCGCTTCGCGGAGCGGCTGATCGAGTCCACCCCGATCGACGTGGTCGCGGAGTTCTACCCGGCCTTCGCGGAGCACGACAAGAGCGCGGCGCTGCCCGTCTTCCGGGACGTGCCCGTGCTCGTCCTGGCGGGGGACAACGACCTGGTCACGCCCAGCTCGCACAGCGAGGCCATCGGGGACGCGCTGCCCGACGCCGAGCTGGTCGTCGTGGGGGACGGCGGGCACCTGGTGATGCTGGAGCACCCGGAGACGGTCACCGACCGCCTGGCCGACCTGCTCGTACGCAGCGGCGCGGTGCCGGCCGCTAACGTTGGCGGACATGGAAGCACCGCACACCACCCCGGCCGCCCCTGACCCCGCCGGAGCCCTCCCCGACGGCGCCGTCACCGTACGGATCGGCGTCGACTCCCCCGAGCGGATGCGGGAGCTGGGCCGCCGCCTCGCCCGCCTGCTGGCCCCCGGCGACCTGGTCATGCTCACCGGAGAGCTGGGCGCCGGGAAGACGACCCTGACGCGCGGCCTCGGCGAGGGGCTCGGCGTGCGCGGCGCGGTCACCTCGCCCACCTTCGTGATCGCCCGCGTCCACCCCCCGCTCGGCTCCGGCCCGGCCCTGGTCCACGTCGACGCCTACCGCCTGGGCGGCGGGCTCGACGAGATGGAGGACCTCGACCTCGACGTGGAGCTGCCGGAGTCGGTGGTGGTCGTGGAGTGGGGCGAGGGCAAGGTCGAGGAGCTGTCCGAGAACCGGCTGCGGGTCCTCATCGACCGCGCGACCGGGGACACCGACGACGACCGGCGCGAGGTGACGCTGACCGGCATCGGCCCGCGCTGGGCGGGGCTGCGGGAGGACCTGGCGTGACGGCCGCCCCGCGGCGTTTTCCCGACAGGGTGTCGGCACATTGTTGCGTCGGGGACGGTGGTCGTGGTCACATGGGTACGAGACGTGGTTAGGTCTGCCTAACCACGACCTCCACCGGAGCACTCAGGAGGCCTCCATGCCGACGCCCGAGCGCGCAGCGCGACCCCGGCCGCAGCCCACTCCGCCCGCCCTGTCGATGAAGGACCTGCTGGCCTCGTGCGCCGCGGCCACCGCTGTCTCCACCCCGCCCGACGAGCAGCGGCGGCAGGCGTCGGAGCCCGCCGCCGAGGCGGAGGAGCGCGGGGCGGCCGCGCCGCCCACCCGCCCCAGGGCGGCGTGAGGCCGCGGGCTCAGGGGACGACGACGACCTTCGCGCCGACCGTGGCGAACGTCCACATCGCGTCGCCGTCCGCCCGCTTCATCCGCACGCCCCCGGTCTTCGACGCGGGGTCCGGGCTCGCCATCGACCCGTCCTGGGCGGCGCTGAAGCCCACCGCCACGTCGCCGACGTTCGCGAACCGCACCACGTGCTCGATCGGCACGCCGTCCGAGCCCCGGACCGTGCCCGAGCGGGAGGTGACCCGGTAGACGCCGGGAGCCGGGCTGACCGGGCTGGGCATCACGCCGAAGACGCGCGTCGCCCTGCCGTCCTCGCCGACCAGCCACACCCGCCGCTCCCCCAGCGCGTAGACCACGCGCTGCCCGGCGCCGGAGGCGGCCGGCACCGCCAGCGGGTCGGCCGTGGGCGCCGGCGTGGCGGACGGCCGGGGCGGGACGGAGACGGACGCCTTCGGGCCGGGCGCGGAGACCACCGAGTCGGGGGCGTTCGCCGAAGCCTGGTAGGCGAGGAAGGCGACCGCGGCGACGGCCGCCGCGGTGAGCCCGGCCACGATTCCCGAGCTGCTCCGTGCCACCGTGAACTCCCCTTTCGGTGCGGCCGTCCGCCGCATGTCGTACAAGCGTTTACGTCGTACCCGCGGATACCCGGTGACGGTAGCAGCCGCCGGGGCACCGGCCCGGACGACGTACGGACGCGGTAACGCCGTCGGCGGAGCCGTAGGCTGTCAGGGTGCTCTTGCTCGCCATGGATACCGCCACCCCCGCCGTGACCGTCGCCCTGCACGACGGCGCCTCCGTCGTCGCCGCGTACGGGCAGGTCGACGCCCGCCGCCACGGGGAACTGCTGCTCCCCGCCGTCGACCGGGTCCTCGCCGAGGCCGGGACCGGGCTCGACGCGGTGACGGACGTGGTCGTGGGCATCGGCCCCGGCCCCTACACCGGCCTGCGGGTCGGCCTGGTCACCGCCGCGACCTTCGGCTCCGCCCTCGGGGTGCCGGTGCACGGCCTGTGCACCCTGGACGGCCTCGCGTACGCCGCCGGCCTCGACGGCCTGGAGGGCCCGTTCGCCGTGGCGACGGACGCGCGCCGCAAGGAGGTCTACTGGGCGCGGTACGAGGACGCCCGCACCCGTACGGGCGACCCCGCCGTCGACCGGCCCGCCGACATCGCCGGGGCGCTCGCCGGGCTGCCCGTGGTCGGCGCGGGCGCGGTCCTCTACCCGGAGTCCTTCCCGGACGCGCGGGGACCCGAGCACGTCGCGGCCGGAGCGCTCGCCGCGCTCGCCGCCGAGCGGCTCGCCGCCGGGCAGGAGCTGCCCGCGCCCCGGCCGCTCTACCTGCGCCGGCCCGACGCGCAGGTCCCGAAGAACTACAAGGTGGTCACCCCCCAGTGAGCGCCGCCACCACCGCCGTGCTGCGCGAGATGCGCTGGTGGGACATCGAGCCCGTGCTGGAGCTGGAGCACGCCCTGTTCCCGGACGACGCCTGGTCGCCGGGGATGTTCTGGTCCGAGCTGGCCCACGCCCGCGGCCCCGGCGCCACCCGCCGCTACGTCGTCGCCGAGGACCCGGACACCGGACGCCTCCTCGGCTACGCCGGGCTCGCCGCCCTCGGCGACCTCGCCGACGTCCAGACCATCGCGGTCAGCCGGGAGGCGTGGGGCGGCGGCCTCGGCTCCGAACTCCTCACCGACCTGCTGCGGCACGCCACCGCCTTCGAGTGCGCCACCGTGCTCCTGGAAGTGCGGGTCGACAACGTCCGGGCGCAGAAGCTGTACGAGCGCTTCGGCTTCGAGCCGATCGGCTTCCGGCGCGGCTACTACCAGCCGGGGAACGTGGACGCCCTCGTCATGCGCCTCACCACGCACGAGAACGCACCAGAGCACGCACCAGAGACCGGAACGGAATGATGGCTGCCGACGAACCCCTCGTACTGGGCATCGAGACCTCCTGCGACGAGACCGGCGTCGGCATCGTCCGCGGCACGACCCTGCTCGCGGACGCCGTCGCCTCCAGCGTGGATACCCACGCCCGCTTCGGCGGCGTCGTCCCGGAGATCGCCTCGCGCGCCCACCTGGAGGCGATGGTCCCCACCATCGAGCGCGCCCTGAAGCAGGCCGGGATCGCCGCCCGCGACCTGGACGGGATCGCCGTCACCTCCGGCCCCGGACTCGCGGGCGCGCTGCTCGTCGGCGTCTCGGCCGCCAAGGCGTACGCGTACGCCCTGGGCAAGCCGCTCTACGGCGTCAACCACCTCGCCTCGCACATCTGCGTCGACCAACTGGAGCACGGGCCGCTGCCCGAGCCGACCATGGCGCTCCTGGTCAGCGGCGGCCACTCGTCGCTGCTGCTGGCCCCGGACATCACCAGCGACGTACGGCCGCTCGGCGCGACCATCGACGACGCGGCGGGCGAGGCGTTCGACAAGATCGCCCGCGTGCTGGACCTGGGCTTCCCCGGCGGCCCGGTCATCGACCGGCTGGCGAAGGAGGGCGACCCGGCGGCCATCGCGTTCCCGCGCGGTCTGACCGGCCCGCGCGACGCCCCGTACGACTTCTCCTTCTCCGGGCTCAAGACCTCCGTCGCCCGCTGGATCGAGGCCCGGCGCGCGGCGGGCGAGGAGGTGCCGGTCCGGGACGTGGCGGCGTCCTTCCAGGAGGCCGTGGTGGACGTGCTCACCCGCAAGGCGGTCCGGGCCTGCAAGGACGAGGGTGTTGACCACCTGATGATCGGCGGCGGCGTCGCGGCCAACTCCCGGCTGCGGGCGCTGGCCGAGGAGCGGTGCGAGCGGGCCGGCATCCGGCTGCGGGTGCCGCGCCCCGGCCTGTGCACCGACAACGGCGCGATGGTCGCGGCGCTCGGCGCGGAGATGGTCGCCCGCAACCGCCGCCCCTCCGATCTGGACCTGTCGGCGGACTCCTCGCTGCCGGTGACCGAGCCCCACGTGCCGGGGACCGCGCACGACCACGACCACGTCCACGAGATCAGCAAGGACAACCTCTACTCATGAGCACCGCCGTCGTCCTGATGTGGGAGGCCCGCGCCGCCGAGGGCCGGGGCGGCGAACTGCTGGAGTGGGCGCGGGCCCGCGCCGCCGGACTGGCCCGCGCGCCGCACCGCGGCGAGCTGCTGCGCGCCCCGCAGGACCGGGTCCTGGTGATGACGTGGTGGCAGGGCGCGGCGTACGGCGACGACCTCCCCGAACTCCCCGAACCCGACGCCGCCCTGATCACCCGCCCGGTGCACCGCTGGCGTTTCGAGACCGTCGACTGAGCACCCGGCCGCCCCTCGCGGCGGACCCGACCGATGAGTTCGGGCGGCGGGACCGGTCCACCCTCCACGACGAGGGGACCCTCACGGCGAGGAGCCCTCCACAGCGAGGAAGAGGAGCAGAGGCCATGCAGAAGATCACTCCCTGTCTCTGGTACGACGGCCAGGCCCTGGAGGCCGCCGAGCACTACGTCGCCGTCTTCGGCGGGGTCTCCCGTGTCACGGAGGTGACCCGGTACGGCGAGGCGGGCCCCGGTGAGCCGGGTTCCGTGCTCACGGTCGGCTTCCGCCTGGCGGGCCAGGACTACCTGGGGCTCAACGGCGGACCGCAGTTCCCCTTCACGGAGGCGATCTCGCTCTCCGTGGACTGCGCCGACCAGGCCGAGGTGGACCGGCTCTGGGCCGCGCTGACCGAGGGCGGCGAGGAGGGGCGGTGCGGCTGGCTCAAGGACCGGTACGGCGTGTCGTGGCAGCTCGTCCCGCACGAGCTGCCGGAGCTGCTGGCCGACCCGGACCCGGCGAAGGCGGAGCGGACCATGAAGGCCATGCTCGGCATGGGCAAGCTGGACGTCCAGGCGCTGCGGGACGCCTGAGCGCCGGGCCGGGGCGGCTCAGCCCAGCGGCCGCCCGATCAGCATCGTCGGAGCCCCGGCCACGCGGGTCAGGAACACCGTCGCCGCGTTCGGGCCGCTCAGCTTCATCCGGCGGCGCAGCTCCTCCGGCTCGACGGCGGAGCCGCGCTTCTTGACGGTCAGCACGCCGACGCCCCGCTCCCGCAGCAGCGCCTTGAGCCGCTTCAGGTGGAACGGCATGTGGTCGGTGATCTCGTACCCGGAGACGTACGGGGAGGAGTACGGCTGGTCGCTCGTGACGTACGCGATCGACTCGTCCACCAGCCGGCCGCCGCACCGCTCCACGATGTCGGCGACCAGGTGCGCCCGGATCACCGCGCCGTCCGGCTCGTAGAGATAGCGCCCGACCGGGCCCACCGGGGGCGGGGGCAGCGGGGCCGGGGCGCTCAGGGTCGCGCCGGAGGGCAGCAGGGTGGCCCGGAACGCGCCGGGCGCGAAGCCCTCCCCGTACCAGAGCACCGCCTCCTTCACGTCGCCGCCGTCCGAGACCCACTCGGCCTCCGCCTCGGGGCCGATCGCCTCGTGCGGGATGCCCGGCGCGATCTTCAGCGCGGCGCGGGGGGCCTTCAGCGCGGCGGCCACCGCCCAGGACAGCGGCGGGGAGTACGCCTCCGGGTCGAAGACGCGCCCCCGGCCGCCGCGCCGCGCCGGGTCCACGAAGACCGCGTCGTACGCGGAGGCGTCGGTCCGCGTCACGTCGGCGCACCGCACCTCGATCAGCGCGCCCAGGCCCAGCGCCTCGGCGTTGGCGCGGGCCACGTCGGCGGTCAGCGGGTCGCGGTCCACGGCGAGGACGCGGAGCCCGGCGCGGGCGAGGGCGATGGCGTCCCCGCCGATCCCGCAGCACAGGTCGGCCACGCCGCGCACCCCGAGCCGGGCGAACCGGGCGGCGCGGTGCTCGGCGACCGGGGCGCGGGTGGCCTGCTCGACCCCGTCGGGCGTGAAGAACATCCGGTACGCGTCCTCGGCCCCGAACTTGGCCACCGCCCGCTGGCGCAGCCGGGCCTGCCCGAGGGCCGCCGAGACCAGCTCCGGCCGGTGCAGGCGGCGCAGCCGGGTCGCCGTGGCCAGCTCGTCGGCCGGGTCGTGGTCGCGGAGCGCGGCCAGCAGCCCCTCGCCCTCGGGGGTGCGCAGGGCGGCGAAGGCGGCGCGGGCGGGGTCGTCGGACGGGGCGGCGGGGGTCGTTGCGTTCACCCGGTCCATTGTGGGCCAGGGGCGGCGGCCCCGTGTGCCGGGAGCCGGTGGGCCGGTCGGGGGACGGAGGCGGCGCGGTCGCGGTGTCGGGCCGGGAGGCGGGCGGTGGGCTGGCAGGATGCGACGCCATGCAGCTAGTACGACAAACAGATAAATCGACCCTCAAAGGGTGCAGAACGGTCGGCGCCGTGCTGGCGGTCCTGCTGGCCGCCGCCGTCGCGTCGGGATGCGCGGCGGAGGCGGACGGCGGGGGAGCCCCCGGCGGCCCCGCGCGCCCCGCCGCCGAGCGGCCGGAGCGGGCCGCCCCGCAGGCCGGTGCGGCCGGGGCGCTGGACGCGTACGCGCGCGAGCTGGAGTACAAGCAGGCCGAGCGGGCCGTCGCCGCGAAGAAGTGGGGGCTGGCCAAGACGCCCCTGCCGGCCCCCGAACCGCCGGAGGTGAAGCCGCGCATCACGACCCGCGAGGGGTTCGAGGTCCGGGACGACGCCGGGCTGCCGCCCGTCTTCACCACCGTGCCGACCAAGGAGAAGATCGTCTTCCTGACGATGGACGACGGCGCGGAGAAGGACCCCCTCCTGCTCCAGATGATGACCGAACTGGACATCCCCTACAGCGCGTTCCTCAGCGACTACGTCATCGACGACGGCTACGGCTACTTCGCGGAGATGCAGAAGCGCGGGGTGGTCCTCAGCAACCACACGCTCAACCACCGCTACATGCCCGGCCTCACCTACGCCCAGCAGAAGAGGGAGATCTGCGGCCAGCAGGACAAGCTCCAGCAGCGCTACGGCAGGCGCCCCACGCTCTTCCGGCCGCCCTACGGCAACTACGACCGGAACACCCTCGTCGCCGCGAAGTCCTGCGGGATCACCGCCGTGCCCCTGTGGTCCGCCGAGGCGTTCCCCGACCACATGGAGTGGCGGGAGTGGGACCGGGACCTGCACCCCGGCGACATCATCCTCACCCACTTCCGGGGCGAGGAGGACTGGCGGGGCACGATGCCCGACATGATCCGCCAGGTCATGAAGACCATCACGGACAAGGGCTACGCGGTGGCCCGCCTGGAGGACTACGTCTGACGGGCGGGGTGCGCGCGGGGCCGGGCCGAAGGGGGGCGCGGACGCGGCGCGCGGGTGGTGAATTGGCACTCCGCTTGACCGAGTGCTAATCGCGGTCATAGTCTCAGGTCTGGCACTCCCCCCTGGAGAGTGCCAGCACCACCCTGCGCGACAAGGGACAGGTCCGGAACCCGCGACGACGGATCGGTCCGGTCGCCGCCCACAGACTGTTAAACCCCGTGAGATCTCCGAAGGGGGAGACCGGATCGTGTCGACCACCAGCTCCAAGGTTGCGATCAAGCCGCTTGAGGACCGCATTGTGGTCCAGCCGCTCGACGCCGAGCAGACCACGGCTTCCGGCCTGGTCATTCCGGACACCGCGAAGGAGAAGCCCCAGGAGGGCGTCGTCCTCGCCGTTGGTCCGGGCCGCTTCGAGAACGGCGAGCGTCTTCCGCTCGACGTCAAGACCGGCGACGTCGTCCTGTACAGCAAGTACGGCGGCACCGAGGTGAAGTACAACGGCGAGGAGTACCTCGTCCTCTCGGCCCGCGACGTCCTCGCGATCATCGAGAAGTAATTCACCCACGTTTGCTTGTGTTCTGCGCCCCTGGCCCCCTGCGAGATAACTAGCCGGGTGGCGAGGGGCGCAGTTCGTTCGAGAGGGAAGATCAGCCCATGGCGAAGATTCTGAAGTTCGACGAGGACGCCCGTCGCGCCCTTGAGCGCGGCGTCAACAAGCTTGCCGACACGGTCAAGGTGACGATCGGCCCCAAGGGCCGCAACGTCGTCATCGACAAGAAGTTCGGCGCTCCCACCATCACCAACGACGGTGTCACCATCGCCCGCGAGGTCGAGCTGGACGACCCGTACGAGAACCTCGGCGCCCAGCTCGTCAAGGAGGTGGCGACCAAGACCAACGACGTAGCGGGTGACGGCACCACCACCGCGACCGTGCTGGCCCAGGCGCTCGTCCGCGAGGGCCTGCGCAACGTCGCCGCCGGCGCCTCCCCGGCCGCCCTGAAGAAGGGCATCGACGCCGCCGTCAAGGCCGTGTCCGAGGAACTCCTCGCGACCGCCCGCCCGATCGACGACAAGGCCGACATCGCCGCCGTGGCCGCGCTCTCCGCGCAGGACCCGCAGGTCGGCGAGCTCATCGCGGACGCGATGGACAAGGTCGGCAAGGACGGTGTCATCACCGTCGAGGAGTCCAACACCTTCGGCCTGGACCTGGAGTTCACCGAGGGCATGGCCTTCGACAAGGGCTACCTGTCCCCGTACATGGTGACCGACCAGGAGCGTATGGAGGCCGTCCTCGACGACCCGTACATCCTGATCCACCAGGGCAAGATCGGCTCCATCCAGGAGCTGCTCCCGCTGCTGGAGAAGGTCATCCAGGCCGGCGGCTCCAAGCCCCTCCTGATCATCGCCGAGGACGTCGAGGGCGAGGCGCTCTCCACCCTCGTCGTCAACAAGATCCGCGGCACCTTCAACGCCGTCGCGGTGAAGGCCCCCGGCTTCGGCGACCGCCGCAAGGCCATGCTCGGCGACATCGCCACCCTCACCGGTGCGACCGTCATCGCCGAGGAGGTCGGCCTCAAGCTCGACCAGGCCGGTCTGGACGTGCTCGGCACCGCCCGCCGCGTCACCGTCTCCAAGGACGACACGACCATCGTCGACGGCGGCGGCGACAGCGCCGACGTCAAGGGCCGCGTCAACCAGATCAAGGCCGAGATCGAGACCACGGACTCCGACTGGGACCGCGAGAAGCTCCAGGAGCGCCTCGCCAAGCTCGCCGGCGGCGTCTGCGTGATCCGGGTCGGCGCCGCCACCGAGGTGGAGCTGAAGGAGAAGAAGCACCGCCTGGAGGACGCGATCTCCGCGACCCGCGCCGCGGTCGAGGAGGGCATCGTCTCCGGCGGTGGCTCCTCCCTCGTCCACGCCGTCAAGGTCCTGGAGGGCAACCTCGGCAAGACCGGCGACGAGGCCACCGGTGTCGCGGTCGTCCGCCGCGCCGCCGTCGAGCCGCTGCGCTGGATCGCCGAGAACGCCGGCCTGGAGGGCTACGTCATCACCTCCAAGGTCGCCGAGCTGGACAAGGGCCAGGGCTTCAACGCCGCCACCGGCGAGTACGGCGACCTGGTCAAGGCCGGCGTCATCGACCCGGTCAAGGTCACCCGCTCCGCCCTGGAGAACGCCGCGTCCATCGCGTCGCTGCTGCTCACGACCGAGACCCTGGTCGTCGAGAAGCCGGCCGAGGACGAGGGCGACGCCGGTCACGGCGGCCACGGCCACTCCCACTAGCACGCCGCCGCCCCACGGGGCGGCCCGCACGAAGCCGAGGCCCGGGGGCCCCCCCCGCGGGGGGGCGGGGGGCGGGGGGGTGTGGGAGACCCCCCCCTTCGTTTTGTGTCCCGGCCCTGCCCCG
>NZ_JBVJCD010000053.1:0-40259 GCF_055588985.1 Streptomyces sp. NPDC041970 | reverse complement strand
CGCCCTCGCTAGAAGGTTTGGGTTTTTGTTGGAGGGACGGACCCCCCCCCCTTTGTCCGATTAGGGGGGGGGGGGCCCCCCCCCCCCCCCCCCCCCCCGCCGCCGCCCCCCCACCCCCCCCCCCCCCCCCCCCGGACCGGCGGGCGACCGGAGACGGACGGCTCGACCGCGCCCGAGGCGAGTCGGGTGCACGCGGACGGCCGGGACTTCCACCGCGTCCCGGTCCCCGGCGACGGCGACTCCTTCTTCGACGCGGTGCTGACGGGGGCCCGCGAACAGGGCGTCCTGCCGCACTGGGCCGGGCTGGGGACCGCTGATCTGCGGGACCTGGTCCGGACCCGGCTGACCGGCTCCGAACTGGCCGATGCCCTGACCCAGTACGTGCCCGACCCCGTCCAGATGGTCCTGGACCACGTGCACGAACACATCAGGGGCGCGTCGGACGTCGCGGACCCGTGGGCGGACACGGCCTGGGACATGATCGCGGAGGCCGTCCTGGCGGGCGACGCGGCCATGTGGAGCCAGTTGCTGCGGGACAGCGGCTACGGCTCCCTGCTGGAGGTGGCGCCCACGCCGCAGGACGCGCGTCTCCTCGGCAGCGGCGGCCTCCTGTCCGAGGCGGCGGGCCGCTCCGACCTGGCGTCGTCCCCGTTCGGCCACCTGCTGCCCCAGGCGCTGGCCCACTCCATGGACATCGACCTGCGCATCGTGCACGGCGATTCCGTCACCGACCTCAACCCCGGCGGGCGGGGCGGCATCCTGTACGTCGCCTACGACGAGAGCGGCCACTACACGGCGCTCGCCACGGCCGGCTCCGCCTCGCGGGGCGCCGAGCCGGCGCACGGCCAGGACGTCCTCGCGGGTCGGCGGTCGCCCCTGGACCTCCTGCGCAGCGCGTTCCGGCGCACGAAGAACACTTCGCAGGACAGGGAGTTGGCCGCCCTGCGCGCCGCCCGTACCGAGGAGGCCACGGGTGTTCCGATCGAGACGCAGCTCGACCGGCACCGCCCGCCCCAGTTGGTCGCGTCCGGCGCCGAGCCGCCCGCGCGCGGGAGCGGGCCGGTGGTCTTCGAGGACGGCAGCCGGCTCCCCGAGGAGCTGGTCCGCCCCGGAGGGGTCAGGGCCGGCGGCTTGATGTCCGGCGCCGGCCGTATGACGTTGCGCGGGACCGACGAGGCGGCCGACCAGATCCTCGCCCGACTGCCGGCAGAGGTGCGGGCGCACTTCGACGAGGCCGAGCTGCGCCGCCTGTTGAATGACGAGCCCTCGGCGTTCACCGCGCCGCGCGGGGCCACGTTCGTGGTGCGCGGGAGCAAGGAGTGGAGTCCGGTGGGGCGCACCCCCGTGGGCTACGAAGTCACGGTCGAGGCCCTGCCGTACCACCGCTGGGAACGGTTCGCGGACCCCAAGGGGGCCTCCGTCCGGCTCGACACGGTCCACCGGGGCCAGGCGTCGACGGGCGTGCCCCGCTCAGTGGGAACGGCGCGCAAGGTCGCCGCCGCCACCACCCTGGGGGCGCCGATGCCGTGGATGGTGAAGGCGGGCGCTTCGTTCGGCCTCACGCGCCGCACGGACTACAGCACGGGCACGCAGATGTTCAACCAGACCGAGATGCGGGACTGGCAGGGTTCCCACCTCCACCTGGACGACGTGTACTACCAGGTGAGGATCGACAAGCTGACCCCGGCGCCCGCCCCGGAGCAGTCCTGGCAGCGCGCGACGCTGCCGCTGCGGCCCGACAGCGGCTTCCAGGTGCGCGCCGGGCTCACCTGGCGGCTCCAGGACACGCTGACCGAACCGTACGACGGCCCTGATCGCGCGCCCGAGAGGATCGACTTCCGCGAGGGGGACCTCCCCCGCGTCTCGGACACCGAGGCCGTCTACTTCCAAGACGCCCCGGAATCCCTCGTGCTCCCCATGTCCGGTGTGCGGCCGGGGAGTACGGCCCACCGCACCCTCATGTCGTTCCTGCGCCCCGCGCGCCTGCTGGGACTGCTCCCCCGACTGACCGGCCAGGTCGTGGGGCCGGAGCTGACGCGCGGCAGATCGCAGAAACCGCTGGGGCACCTGATCGTGGAGCGCGTCGTCCCGAAAAGAGCCACCCTGGTCACCGAGGCCACCCAGGTCGAGCTCCGCGACCTCACGCAGACCACGTACCAGAACGAGCGGTCACACGTCCGCGAGGCCCAGCTCGGTGGACAGGTCAGCGCCGGGCCCGCCCACACCCTGTCCGTCGGCCCGGCGACGAACCTGCGGGTGCAGGGCGGACCGGTGGGACGCCTGGACGTGAGTGCGGGTCGCACCCTCTACCTCGGCAGCTCCGCGGCGCGCAAGGTCACCGGCCGGACCAAGGGAACGCCGGTGGCGCTGTACCGGGTGGAGAAGACCCTGGACGTGCGCAAGCCGGGTCAAACCGAGACGCGAACCATCAACATCGTGACACTGGACTGGCTGCCCACGATCGAGGCGCGACGGCTCGCCGACTGGGACGCCCGTACGCCCGCCCAGAGCGCGGCAACGCCGGGACCGGAGCCGGTGGCGCCCCCCTACCTCACCGAGGACGGGCCCAAGCATCTGGGCCACACCAGGGTCGAGCGCTTCCACACCGCCGAGCTCCCCCCGATCGACGGCAGCCGGCCCCCCGCCGACCCGGCCCAGACGGCGACCCCGGCCGAGACGGACCCGGCGAAGGAGTTCGCCGAAGCGGTCGTGGCGCAGCTGAGCCGCTCCTACCCCGGACTGCTCCCCACGGCCGGGGTGAAGAGGCACCCCAGGCTGGCCCGGCTGCTCCACACCGACCGGCAGATCCAGACGATGCTGCACAACGAACGCCAGATACAGGAAGCACTGAACCGGCCCACGCTGGCCCAGAGCCTGGAGGCCCTGACGACCACCGGCGTCACGGTGAGCCTCACCGAGCACGGGTGGGGGCGCAACGGCCACCACACGCTGAAGCTCACCGCCGATCTGGACGAGCGGCAGTACGTGACGTCCCTCAGCGAGCGCTCGCTGCGCAACTCGGTCATAGCGACCCAGCAGTCGGGACAGGCGCAGTCGAGTTCGCTCAGCAAGTCCCTGGGGCTGGAGGTCGGCGTGTCGCCTCGGGACAAGGCCAAGTCCTCGCAGACCGGTTTCCCGCAGCGGACGGGGTTGTTGACGGCCGGCATCCGTCTCGCCTGGGGTCGGCAGCGGGCGACGCGGAACACGGTCGCGGTGACGAACGAGCACCTGACGATGCAGACCGCCGCCCACCTGTTCAGCTACCGGGTGCGGTTGAACGCCTCGTTCGAGGGCCACCGCAGGCCGCGCGGCTGGGCGCGGCTGGCCTCCCTGGGCGTGCTCGGCGCGGGCGTCTTCGTCAGCCGGGTCACCCCACCTCCCTTGCTCGCCGGGGACGCGGCGGTGGTCGGCCGGGTGGAGCTGGCCGTACCGGCGGCGCACAGCTCCCACCACTACGCCGCGGTCCCGCGGGGCCCGCTCCCGACCATCGCCGAAGTCCCGACCGAAGAGTCGGCGGACGCCTTGATCGACGGCACAGCCCCCCGACCGGCCGCGGACCCGGCGGACACCGATGCGACGGCGGCGCGCGAACTGCTCGGCCGCGCCTACTCCGTACTCAGCGTCGAAGGGGCGCCTCGTCGGCAGACGGGGGCGCAGGAGGCGGCCGCTCGGGCGAGCGGGCAGTCGTGGCACGTCACGATGCCCGGCGCGCCGTTGCACGACACGCTGAGCCGGGCGTCGGAGAACCTGTCGGTGGCGGGCCAGATCGGCCAGGCGCTCGGCCCGTTCGGCATCCGGACCACCGGCCTGATCGGCGCGGGCCCGTACCAGACGCACCATGTGAAGACGACCCTGCGGGCCCGGCTGCGGAACCTGCGGGTGATCGGCGAGCCGAGGCCGGGCAACATGGAGGTGATGACGGGCGCCGAACGCAAGATCACCGGCGGCAGTGCCTCGACCTTCCGGACGACGGTGGGGTTGCAGGGTTCGCTCGTGGTCCAACCGGACACGGCCCACCCCTTCCGCGGCACCTACGCGGCGGCGGGCCAGTACGCCCGGGGCTCCGGCTCGTCCCAGTCCCGGAGCATCAGCCAGGGTCGCAACGTCGTGCTCAAGCACAACGGCCGGATGTACCCGGTGATGGGCGACCTGCGGGAGACCGTCGCCGTACGGGACCGGTGGAGCGCGGCGCTCGGCCTGATCGGGACCCGCTCGGCCACCGCCGTGCAGTCGTGGGCGGGTCGGGTCCCGCCGTGGCTGCGGCCCGCTCTGCCGAAGCCCCGCCCGGCGGCCGCCGAGACCTACTCGGTCTCGGACGCGGTGGTGTTCCACGTGCCGATGGAGGACGCCATCGAGATGGGCCTCGCGCCCGACGGCCTCGGCGAACAGATCCCCAAGCACCTGGCGGGCGGCTACCGTGTGCCCGCGTACCTGCACCAGCGCTTCCCCACCCACGCCAGCGGCGTGCTGGACGCGAGCCGGCACGCCCAGGACCTGCTGCCGCGGCTGGAGGAGCTGGGGGTGCCGTCGCACGACCGCGACCAGGTGCTCCAGATGCTCTCCCCGGACTTCCTGCGCGCGCAGCTCCACCCCCTGACCTCCGAAGGCGTCACCCTGCCCGTCCGGCACCGCGTCTGGTCGCGCCCCGGCGACCTGCCGACCGGCGGCAGCCCCGGACAGGTGCGGTTGCGGCTCGTCCCCGTCACGACCAGGGTGGAGCGGTTGCGCCACGGCCAGGAAGTGGAGGACATCCGGCTCAACGGGAGCGACACCGAGACCTCCGAGTCCCACGACAGCGGCGCGGAGGCGTCCCTCGCCTTCTCCGGGGCTCCCGCCATGGGCAAGGGCGCGGGGTTCCTCGGCGTCGGCCCCACCATCCAGGGCACCGCCTCCGGCCAGGACCAGAGCGTCCGGTCCCGGAGCAGCGGCAAGGCGAACACGCCCACCATGTCCACCACGCTGTCGCACGCCGAACTCGTCACCGAGTACAAGCTGCAGGTGACCCTGGTGGACCGCGACGGCACCCCCCTCGTCACCTCTCCGCCGACGACGGAGGAGGACCCGGAGAATCCGGCGGCGTGGCAGGGCCAGGTCGGCACCCTGCGCGAGCACGTGTCGGTCCACCTGCTCACCCCTCAGGGGGCCGGCGTCGCAGACGTCACGCCGACCGCTCCCCCCCGCGCGGTCCAGGTCCTCGCGCCCGCGCAGGCCGATCGCGCCAACATGGAGGCATGGCGTTCGCAGGACAGCCTCCCCGTTCTGGACGACGCGTTGGGCACCGGGTTCCTCGCCGTGCACGCGCTCCAGGCCGACAACGTGTACGACGCGCTCACCCTCGCCACCGGCCAGGCGGACGGGGTGGGGGGCCGCCTGGCCGAGGGGGTGCTGAGCGACGAGGCGCTCGCCACGGCCGTACGCGAGGCCCGGCGCGGCCCGCTCACGGCCCTGGGCACCGCCCCCGCCCAGGCCCAGCGGGAGATCACCGGGCAGGCCGGGCTCACCTCCGGTCTGCGAGCGGCCCTGTCCCCGGAGGGGCTGTCGTTGCCGACGCTGTCCTCCTCCGCGGTGGTCGGCCAGTCCCACACGGCCGAGACGCGGTTGTACGCCAAGCTGCGGCGGGAGAAGGCCCAACTGCTCGCGGTCGAGAGCAAGCCGAAGATGGAGGGCACGGCTCGGGTCAAGGAATCGGAGTCCCACACCCTCGCGTCGTCCGGAACGGTGGAGGCCATGGTCGGCACCGCGCCGATGGCCGGTGCGACGGGCGCCGGCGTGATCACGCCCGGCGTGGCCGCCACCCTCGCCAACACCACCGACAGGACGGAGCGCAAGGGCGGTACGGAGTCCAGCGTCGGGACGAACCCGAAGGTGACCGGGCCGCGCAGCATGTTGTTCTCGCTGCCGGTGAGTTGGCGGACCGTCGTGGAGGCGGACCACAACGTGACCGACGCCCCGGCCCGCGCGTTCGGCCGGCTCCGCCGGGGCCCCCGCGTCACCGAGGCCGAGAGCCCCATGCTCGTCTGGGTGCGCGAGGACATAGCGAGGGACCTCGGGCTGCTCGACGACACGACCTTCCCGAAGGAGACGAGCGCCGCCTGGGACGCGATGGGCAAGGCCCAGGCCGACATGGTCGAGGGCGAGAAGCGCTATTACGACGCGCGGGCCCGCGCTCGGGCGGCGTGGCTGGACATGACGGAGGCCGAGCGGGAAGCGGCCCTCGCGGACCCGGAGGACGTACGGGGCGAGAAGTCCCCGGCCGTCGTCGACTGGCGGGCGGCCCGCGCGGAGGCCCTGCTGTGGGAGGCGCGCACGATCGAGGCGGCCGCCCAGACCCACCGGCTGCACGGGGAGGCGGCCCGCGTCACCGCGCTCCACTACGGGCGCGACGCCGCGCAGACCCCGGGCGCCGAGGAGACGCCCGCGGCCGCCCCCGTCACGTACCAGAAGCCGGCCTGGCGCTCGCAGGCCCCCGCGAAGTACACGGTCACCGAGCCGACGGCCTCGCGCCGCCGCACGCTCACCCCGCCGGCAGACGGGGCGGACGAGCACGGCCGGCAGCCGCTGGAGGTGCACGCGGTGCCGCGTGACGGCGCCTCGTTCTTCCACGCGTTGATCGCGGCCGTCCAGCACGGGGAGGAGCACGCGCAGCGCGGCCCGGTCACCTCGGACGAACACCGTGCCCGGGTGGGCAGGCTGCATGACGACCTGGTCGCGGCGCTGGCGAAGGACGCCAACGGTGACCTGCTGGCCGCCCTGGCTCCGGACAGCTCGGACACCTTCACCCAGCAGGAGCTGGCGGACGCGGGCGTGACGTTCGAGGGTCCGCACGAGCGGGAGTTCGCCGATCTCCAGGCCCTGCCGGAGACGCGGTGGCTGGAGGATCGGGAGCGGTTGGCGCTCGCCACCCAGGCCCTCTCGCGTCCGCTCACGAAGGACCCGCAGGCCTGGGACCACGGAGCGGCCGACGTGCTGCCCGCCCTGGCCGCGCGGGTCCTGGACAGGCCGGTCACGGTGGTCACGGCCGCCGGCGACCACCAGACGTTCCCACCCGCCCGCGCGGCCGACACGGCCACCTCCGCCGCTCCTCTTTCGGGATTGACGCTCTACCTGGCGGACGGCCGCTTCCACGTGGCGCTCCCCGAGGGAGCCCCCGTCCCCTTCCCGAAACGGAAGGAGACGGACAAGGGCAGGGCCGCCGGCGCGGACGCGGAAAGCGACTTCGAGGACGAGAACGAGAACGAGAACGAGAACAGCGAGGACCAGCAGGAGAAGAGGTACAAGAGCCGCAGGACCACGGAGCGGGGCGAGGCCACCGGGCCGAAGCATCCCAGTTACGCGACTCCGCCGTGGGCTCCGCCGACCGCCGAGGACGCCACCCGCTACACGGTGGACCGGAACAGCGGCAACCTCACCGCACCGGACAGGACGACGTGGACGCGCATCGCCGCACAGCCTTCCGACGCGGACGACACCTTGGCCGACACGTTCCACCGGGCCTGGGAGGCGGCCTCCCGGTCCACGAACACGTCCTCCGCGGCCGGACCGTCCTCGGACACCGCGCCGACGAGTGAGGAGGTGCGTCAGCGGCTGCGCGCCGCCTTCCCCGCCCCCTGGACCCCGGCCGCCGACCGGGCGATGGCCCAGCGGGCGGCGGAGACGCTGAACGCGACCGTGACCTTCGTGGAGGAGAACGGCGCCGCGCACACCTACCGGCCCCCGGCCCCCACCGGCCCCGGCTCCTCCGCCGCGGCCGCCGCCTCCCTCCACGTGGCGGTGCACCGCAGAGGCAACGACCTCTTCGCCCTGCAGCAGGAGGTGGCGTTCGAGGTGAGCACCCTGTCCGGACGGCAGACCGCCCGGACCGACGTCCCGTCGCAGCGCGAGACGGCGAGCGGCGGCATCCCGGCGTCGCCATTGCCCGAAAGCGGTTCGCAGGGCGATACGAGCGGTTACGGGAACGCCCAGGGGATCGCACCCGCGCCCACCGCCCCGCCTCCGCAGCAGGCACAGGCGCCCGCCCAGGCTCAGTCGAGCTCGGACAACGCCACGAGCCTGCCGACCTTCGGCCCTGGGACCTTCAAGTTCGTCGCCGAGCTCCAGGGCGGATCCAGCAGGCCGTGGCGCGTCCGGGTCGACGGGACCGAGAAGGTCTTCAAGTTCAGCCAGCAGCGGGGGCGGACTTCGTTGACGCCCGCCGGGGTTCCGGGACCGCTCACGGTGCCCGAGCCCCAAGACGCCGCCAAGAGCTCGGCCGAAGGAGCCAAGCAGGCCAAGAAGAGCACTTCTCTGCCGGCGGAGGAGATCATGCTGGCCGAGATGCTGACCGGCAAGATCTACCAGGCGGCCGGGGCCAAGGTGCTCCCAGCGGCGTTCGCCTGGGTGGCGACCGGCAACGAGACGGAGGCGGAGTGGAGCCTGGCCCAGGTCACCGACTTCCGGACGGTGGATCAGAACCGCCCGAGCGCGGCGGAGATCGCCTCCATGGCGGACTTCCTGCCGTTCGTCGGCCTGGACGTGGTGCTGGCCATCTTCGACCTGCGCAAGCCTCCGAACTGGATGAAGATCGGTGCCGACCTGTACCGCCAGGACCTGGGCGGAGCCATGTACGTCAGCGCCCAGGGCGCACCCAAGCGGCCGGAGGACTTCATGGAGTCCACGGACGTCTCCCAGACGATCGACAGCATGTCCAACAGCCGGCACAGCACCGGCTCGCCCTACGCCGGCGTGCCGCCGGAGAGGTTCGCCGAGTCCCTCATCGACCTGGACAAGCGGCTGCCCCCGGCGGTGATCGAGCAGTTGGTGAATGCGAGCGGTCTGCCCGAGGCCAAGCGCCCAGGGCTCATCGCGGCCCTCAACGGCCGGATCGACTCAGGAGTCCAGTGGGCCCGCGGCTTCGCGGAGCCGGTGGCCCTGTTCGGCCAGCAGGTGAGTCATGGCCTCGAAGCGGACCCCGAACCGGAGACCGAGCACGAGTGGCCGGACACGCTGGCCGACCACGCGCTGCGTTTCCGGAGCAACCGCCGACTCGCCGGCGAACAGCGCGCCCAAATCGAGACCATGGTCACCTACCTGCGGAACGAGTTGTTCGTTGCCGCCGCAGGCACCCCTATGGTCTGGACACTGCGGGATCTCGAAGCGCTGTTGGACCCCGACAATCAGCTCCTCGAAGCGCTGGACAACGCCGACGCGCAGCGCATCGAAGCGCTGAACAACGCCAACGCGCAGCTCTTCAAAGGGGACCTGGACATGGCCGCCACTGCGCAGAGACTGCACGACCAGATCATGGACTGGCCGATGGAGTCCGCCCCCGAGCCGCTGCCGACCCTCGCGTCATCACTGCACGCTTTCGCCACCCTCGTCGGCGACGCGCAGCGAGACTTGGCCGAGATGACCGACTTCGTCCAGCAGGAGCGGCGTTCCGACGACCCGTATGCCGTACCTTCGTTGGTCGGCCCCGAAGAGCTGCTGAACGAAACCCAGTACACGGCGGACATGGCCAAGAAGCTGCACGACGATCTCCTGCGCCTGCAGGGCAAACACCTCGTCCGCCGGGTGAGTCAGGCGGAGGAGGAGAGTTATAGGAGCGCTGCGAGGGCACAGGACGTCGACACGGCGATCAAGGACCTGTTCGACACCAAAGGTCACGAACGCGGTGAGATCGTCTTCTCCGTGGAGGATGTGTTCATCCTTTCCCGGGAGAAGGCCTGGGCCGCGGCGGTCAAGGCCGAGGTCCAACGGCGATTCGCCGGTGAACCACCGACGCAGAAGGTGCCCGACCTGGGTGCCGGGTACGCGCGCGTGGTCGAGATCCCGATCACTCCCGAGCTGTTGGATTTCCTCCAGAAATACGCGTACTTCAGCACCCCGGTGACGGCCAAGCCCAACGCGTTCATGCCCAACCCCAACGTCAAGTACGAGGGCGCGGCCGGCGGGACCGGCGACGCCGAGGGCATTCCCAACGTCGTGGTGAAGAAGCAGGGCTTCGGTCACTTCCTGGCCGCCACGCGGGCGATCACGTTCGTCGACGCCGCCCGGAGCGCGACGATGAGGAGGCTGTGGGAGAAGGAAGTACAGGAAGGCGTGGACCGCCTTCGAGAGCTCGCGCGACTCCGGAAGGAGAGCGAGAAGAAACCCACCAAGAAGAAAACCCCCGCCGCGGAGGAGAGCGACTTCGACGCCGACGGGCCCGACCTCTTCGGCGACCTCTTCTCCTGACGGCGCCCGGCCGAATGGCGACCGACCGGGCCTCGCGGAGCCTCGGTCGGTCCAGAGCACCAGGCGGGTCCGGGCGGTGCTCTCCGTTCCGGCCACCCGCACCCGGCGGGTGCGGCCTCCGGAGGCCGGCCGGGTCTTGCTTCCGCGCGTCCCCCATGGCGGAACGACGGGAAGGCGCGAGGCGCACCCGCGCCGTGTCAGGTGGCCGGCTCGGAGGCGTCGCGCTCAGCCTCGCGGACCACGGTCGGCGGGCTCGAAGCGGACCGGGTGTCGATCGTGCCGGGCCCCGGGCGCGGGAACGGACCGCCGGCTCGCGGTCTGGGACCTCGGACCCCGGCCGCGTCGGACGCGCAGCCGAGGCAGACGCCGCGCGCGGCGTGGCGCCCCGATCCGGTCCGGCGTCAGGCGGCGACCCGCGTGCGGGGCCGCGCCCCTCCGGACCGCCTCGGGGCGTTCGAGGCCACGGCGCCATGCGGGGTGGGCGACGTGATCGCGTATCCGCAAGGCCTCCGGCCGCCGACACGACCGTGCTCGGCCGCAACCCGGCCGCCCGCCGCTTCCCCGTCCGGGAAGCGCACCACTCGACATGCCCGTCCCCCGGCGCGCCCCCTTCCGTCCATGGGGACATGTCGCACCATAGTGGGTTTCATGAGCACGGAACCGATCGATGAGCCCCGCCCCGAGTCACCGTCCGGCGCGCCCGGACCTCCTGGCGCCGCCGGGCCCGACCACGTCCTCGTCGGGGTCGGGATGGCCGCCGTCGCCGCGGTCGTCCTCTGGGCGTGGCTCGGTGACGCGTCCTTCGACAGCGTGTCGTCCACGAGTCTGACGTGGGTGCTGGACAACTTCGGCTGGCTGTTCGTCGTCGCGGCGGACGTGTTCCTCGTGCTGTGCGTGGTGATCGCGTTCGGCCGGTTCGGCCGCATCAGGCTGGGCAAGGACGACGCCGAGCCCGAGTTCGGCAATCTCGCGTGGATCGCGATGATGTTCAGCGCGGGCATGGGCATCGGACTGATGTTCTACGGGGTCGGGGAGCCGCTGACGCACTACCTGACGCCGCCTCCGGGGAGCGGGGCGCAGCCCGAGACGGCCGGGGCGGCGCAGGCGGCGATGGAGTACTCGTTCTTCCACTGGACGCTGACCCCGTGGGCGATCTACGGCATCGCGGGGCTCGCCCTGGCGTACGCCGGATTCCGCAAGGGGCGCGGCAACCGGCTCAGCGCCACGTTCGTGCCGCTCATCGGGGCCCGGCGGGCGGAGTCCTGGCCGGGGCGGGTGATCGATCTGTTCGCCGTCTTCGCGACCGTCTTCGGTACGGCCACCAGCCTCGGCCTCGGCGCCCTCCAGGTGGCGGAGGGCCTGGATCTGACGGCGGGCGTCGACGCCACGCGCACCGTCCAACTGGTCATCATCGCCGTCCTGTCGGCGGCGTTCGTGCTCTCGGCGTTCACCGGTCTGCACCGGGGCATCAAGTGGTTGTCGACGCTGAACATCGCGCTCGCCGCGGTCCTGATGCTCTTCGTCTTCCTGCTCGGCCCGACGGTCTACATCCTGGACACCATCCCGGCGTCCGTCGGCAGCTACCTGCAGAACCTGCTGCCGATGGCGACGCGCACCGGCGCCTTCTCCGACCACGACTGGCTGGGCGCGTGGACGATCTTCTACTGGGCGTGGTGGCTGTCGTGGGCGCCGTTCGTGGGGACGTTCATCGCCCGGATCTCGTCCGGCCGGACGATCCGCGAATTCCTCCTCGGGGTGCTGCTGGTGCCCAGCGGGGCGACGGTCGTCTGGTTCTGCGTGATGGGCGGCACGGGCCTGCGGCTGGACGCCACCGGGGAGGCCGACCTGACGGGCACGGTGGAGGACGGGGCGGAGGCGTCGCTGTTCGCGATGCTGGACGCGCTGCCGATCGGCACGGTCACGTCGTTCGTCGCGGTGGTCCTGGTCATGACGTACTTCATCACCAGCGCCGACTCGGCCTCCCTGGTGATGGGCTCCCTGACCAGCCGCGGGGCGATGCACCCGCCGTCCTGGCTCGTCGTGGTGTGGGGCGTGCTCATGGCGGCGGTGGCGGCGGTCCTGCTGGTGGTGGGCGGCCTGGACTCGCTCCAGACCGCGACGATCCTGGTGGCCCTGCCGTTCGTGGTGGTCATGCTGCTGCTGTGCTGGGCGCTGCTGAAGGAGCTGCGCGAGGACCCCGGCGCGGGGCCGGCCCGCCGCCACGCCCTGCACGGGCTGCGCGACGTCGTCCGCACCATGGTCGGCGACGCCGTCGAGGAGCGGGCCCAGAGCCACCACCGGCTGCGCCGGGCGGCGAGGGCCCGCTCGGACGTCGACGACGGGTGACGAGGCCTACACGGTCTTGATCATCCCGCCGTCGAGCACCACGTCCGCCCCGGTCAGGTTGGGCGCCGCCGACGACGCCAGGAAGGCCACCAGCGCGGCCACCTCCTCCGGCTCCGCGAACCGCCCCGTGGTCACCCCCGCCTCGCCCGGCAGCACCTCGACCAGCTCCTCCAACGTCAACCCCGCCTCCTGGGCGAGCCGTTCGCCCTCGCTGCCCGGCTCCGTCCACACCCCGGTGCGGACCAGGCCCGGTGTGACGGTGTTGACCCGGATGCCGAGGGGCGCGAACTCCTCCGACAGGGATTTGGAGAGGTTCGTCAGGGCCGCCTTCGCCGCCGAGTACGCCGCCACCGAGGGCAGCGGTACGCGCGCGTGCGCCGAGCTGATGTTGACGATGGCGCCCCGCCGGTCCAACAGGCTCGGCAGGCACGCGCGGGTGGTGCGGACGGTGCTGAGGAAGGTGAGGTCGAACTCGTTCCGCCACTGCTCGTCGTCGATCGTGAGGAAGCCGCCCTTCTGGGGGAGGGTGCTGGCCACGTTGTTCACCAGGATGTCGATGTGCCCGAGCTTCTCCAGGGCGTACGCGGCCAGTTCGGCCGGGCCCCCGGGGGTGCTCAGGTCCACCGCGAGGGCGTGCGGGGTGTGCCGGGCCAGTTCCGGGCCGGGGGTGCGGGAGCCGCCGACCACGAGGGCGCCCTGCCGGGACAGTTCGGCGGCGACGGCGAGGCCGATGCCCCTGCCGGCGCCGGTGACCACGGCGGTCCGGCCGACCAGGGGAAGGGGGTTCTGGGAGAGAGACATGGGTGGGTCCGATTCGTCGGGGGGGGGAAGCGAGCGGGGTCGAGGGGGGCGCGGCCGGGGCGGGTCAGTGCGTGATGTCCTCCAGGACCTCGTCCGCCGCGCGCTCGCCCGAGCGGACGGCGCCCTCCATGTAGCCGGGCCAGTGGTCGGAGGTCTCCGTGCCCGCCCAGTGGACGCCGGCGACCGGCTCGCGCAGTGCGTGCCCGTAGCGGGAGAGGACTCCGGGGGCGCTCACGGCGACCGGGCCGCCGCGCGACCACACCTCGTTGTCCCAGCGGACGAAGCCGTAGTCGGTCATCCGGGCGGCCCGCGGCCCGAAGTAGTCGACGAACGACTGCCGGCACTCCGCCACGAACCGTCGCTCCGACACGTGGTCGAGCCGGCGCATGTCCTCGGGCCGGACGAACCCGAGCAGCACGTACCGGTCGCCGTGGTGGCTCTCGTAGACGCAGTCGACGGGCCGCCCGTCGCCGACCAACTGCCCGGACAGCCCCTGCTCGCGCCACCAGGGCCGGTCGTACACGGCGACGAACTTGCCGATCGACCCCATCCGGAAGCCCGCGGCCAGCCTCCTGCGCGCCTGCGGGAGGGCGGGGCTGAAGCCGATCCGGGACGAGATCGCGGGCGACACGGCGACGATCACCCGGCGGGCCCGGTGGACGCCCCGGTCGGAGTGGACGTGGAGCAGCCGGCCGTGCCGGGAGACGTGCCGCACCGGGGCCCCGTACACGATCCGCGGGCCGATCCGGGCCGCCATCCCCAGCGGGATGCCGGCCGCGCCCGGCCCTCCCAGGAAGCTCTCCTGGGCGCCGCCGCGGGTGGCCATGAGGCGGTCGTACGTACCGGGGTGGTCCGCGTCCCCCGCGGCGGCGTAGTAGTTCATCATGTAGAGCGCGGAGAACTCCTCGGGCGGGGTCGAGACCACCGCGGAGCCGCTGACCCGGCCGAGCACCAGGCGGGCCGCCGCGTCGGAGGTGCGGCGGGCGATCCACTGGGCGTAGGAGATCGCGTCCAGTTCGGCCGCGCGGGGGTGGCGCCAGGGCTCTCCGACCGGGAAGTCGCGTGCCAGCGCGTCGATCTCGGCGATGGCCCGGTCCACGTCGGCTCCCCCCAGCTCGGGGGGCAGCGGGGAGTCCACGGAGTAGCGGATGGGGCTGCCCTGATACCAGAAGACGCTGTCGCCCTCCTGGTGGGTGGGGACCACGGGCACGCCGAACTCCGCGGCCAGGGCGTACATCCGGTCCTGGGTGGGGCCCACGAACTGCGCGCCGCCGTCGACCGTCCCGCCGCGGTGGGTGCGGACGTTCCACACCCGTCCGCCGGCGCGGGTGCGGGCCTCCACGAGCCGGACCCCCAGCCCGGCGGCCGCCAGGCGGCGGGCGGCGGCGAGGCCGGCCAGTCCCGCGCCGATCACCACCGCGTCGTCGACCCGGTCCCGACCGCCGGCGGGAGGCGGGGCGGCGTGGGCCGCGAGCGGCCCGCTCGCCATGACGGCCCCGCCGGCGGCGAGCGTTGAGGTGAGCACCGAACGGCGCTTGATGCCGGACATGACGGACACTCCTTTGCGCGGAGGGACAGGAGGAACGGGCGGGTGGGGGCGGGCCGTTCAGCCGCGGCGGGAGCCGGCCCACGGTGTGGCGCGCCACTCGGCGGCGAGCATCGCGTAGACGCACTCGCTGCCCCAGTCGCCCTTGAAGATCAGCGAGTCGGTGAACTCGGCCTCCTTGCGCAGGCCGAGGCGTTCCATCAGCCGGGCGGAGGCTGTGTTGCGGGCCTCGCAGCGGCCGATGATCCGGTGCAGCCCCAGGCGTTCGAAGCCGATCCGGAGCATTTCGACGGCCGCCTCCCCGGCGAGCCCCCGCCCCTGGTGGTCCGGGTGCAGCACATAGCCGAACTCGCCCTGCCGGGCCGCCTCGTCGAGCCAGACCAACTGGGTCCAGCCGATCACGCGGCCCTCGTGCTCGACGGCCAGCAGGAGGACGTCGCCCTGGCGGGTCAGGGACGTACGGGCGCAGCGGTCGGCCAGCTCCCGCGCGTTGTCCTCGCGGCCGCGCGGCTCGTTGAAGAGGTAGCGCGCCACGTCCGGCCGCGACTCGAACGCCCACATGTCGTCCTCGTCCCTCGGGGTGAAGGGGCGCAGGGACAGCCGGTCGGTCCTGATCGGGCCGACGATCCGCACGGCGGCGGTCGGTTCGGTACGGGTGGTCATCGGTGGCCTCTCGGGTTCGGGCGGCCGACGTGGTCCCGGCAGCAGCCGGGGCGTCGGCCGGCGGGGGTCGTGAAGCGCGCGAGGTGCGCGGCGGGGGCGGGTCGCACGTCCTCGAAGGGGGCGAGCAGCTCGGGGACGGTGTGGGCGTGCCCGTCCACGAAGACCCGTTCGACGCGCGCGGCGTCGGCGATGTTCCGCAGCGGGTCCCCGTCGACCAGCAGCAGATCGGCGCGGGCGCCGGGGCGGACCGCCCCGAGCAGGCCGTCCGCGCCCAGGCTGCGGGCCGCGTTCACCGTCGCCGTGCGCAGCGCCGCCACCGGGGTGAATCCGTGCCGCACCAGTGCCCTGAGGTTCTGGTGGATGCTGATCCCGACGTCGTCCAGCGGTGCGTCGGTGCCCGCCACGACGAGCCCGCCCCGCTCGTGGACGCGCAGCAGCAGGTCCACGTCCCCGGCCGTCCAGGCCGCGTCGAGTCCGGCCTCGGGCCGGTCGGCGCGGTCCGCCTTCGCCAGCAGCCGCGCGTACTCCCACGGCGGGAACAGCGTCCGGGTGCGGCGGTCGTGCAGCAGGTCGGCCGAGACCGCCGCGGCGCCGCCGGCGTACAGCTCCCCCGCGAACAGCAGGGTGGTGGAGACCCACATGCCCGACGCGACGAGCAGGTCCACGGTGTCCTCGGCCGTGCGGCCCCCGGCCGCGCTGAGCGTGCGGGAGTACCCGAGGCGGTTGCCGCCCCCGGTGTGCTCCATGCCGTGCAGCCCGGTGCGGGCCGCCGGATACAGGTAGTGCGAGGTCACCGGGGTCCCGCGGGGGGCCAGCCGGCGCACCAGCGACCGTTCGAGCCGCACCGGGAGCCGCTGGTAGGACTTGACGACGTCGTAGTCGAAGAACTCCACCCGGCGCAGCTCCCGTTCGAGCTGCTCCTCGCCGACGACCGCCCGCATGAAGCCGAAGGAGACCCGCGTGCCGTCCAGGGGTTCGCCGGAGCCGAGGTAGCGGGGGCCCACCATCGCTCCGGAGCGCAGTGCCTCCCGCGTCTCGGCCATGCGGTACACCGGGTCGCCGGTGGACCGGCTGGTCGTGACGCCGTACGCCAGCCACAGCGGTCCCTGCCGGCTGCCCCAGGCGGCGCCCCGCATGTGCCAGTGGTTGTGGGTGTCGATCAGCCCCGGCAGGACGGTCAGGCGGCTCGCGTCCACGGTGGGGGCGGGAGAGCCGGGCCGCACGGCGCGCACCGAGGCGACGCGGCCGTCCTCGACGACGATGTCCACGTCGCGGCGGTAGCCGTCCGACTCCCCGTCCCACAGCCGTCCGGCCCGGATCACGGTCCGGGGCGGCGCCGGACGGCTGCGGCAGCTCAGCATGACGGGGCCGCGCCGGTGCGGGGACTTCCCGTCCGCGTCCAGCACGACCGGTTCGCCCAGCGACAGGAAGAGCACCTGGCCCCGCGCCGACACGGAGACGGAGTCGGCGACGAGGGGGGAGAGGGCGACCGGCGGGCCGGACACGGTCCCGTCCTCCGCCACCGGCACCCGGTGCAGGAGGCTGTCCAGGACGACCAGGAGGTGCCTGCCGTCCGGGGTCCACACGGGGCCGTCGTCTCCCCGCGTCCCGATCGACCGGTGCGGGGCGACGGCCTGGTCCCGGACGGAGCCGCCGGCCAGCTCGACGATCCGTACGCCGTGCAGCCCGGCGGGATCGCGTTCCGAGCCCGGCAGGTGGACCGCCATGGCGACCAGGCGGCCGTCCGGGGAGAACGCGGGCCGCCCCGGATGGTCGGTCGGCGCGGCGATTGGGACGTCCGCGCCGTCGGACAGGTCCAGCAGGCGGGTGGCGCCCGCCTCGTCGTGGTACGCGACGAGCGTGCCGTCCGGGGAGATCCGGGGACGCAGCGCGCCCTCGGCCCGCCGGGTCAGCCGCTCGTGCCGCCCGTCGCGCGGGGTGAACCGCCACAGGTCGGGGCCGCCGTCGCGGTCGCTGGAGTACACCAGCGCCGACCCGTCCGGGGTCCAGTCGGGGTCGGTGTTGGCGTATCCGTCGGCCACCACCCGCCGCGGCCGCTCCCCGAACCGCTGGGTCCACAGCGCGCCGAGCGCGCCGAAGCACATCGACGTGCCGTCCGGCGAGATGACCGGGGCGACCACGCCGACCGCCGGGGCCTCGGCGGGCGGGTGGGGCGGGCGTCGGCGGGCGGGAACGCGGGCCGGGGCCGCCAGACCGAGGGCGAAGGGGATCTCCGCACGCCGCCCGGCCACCGCGCCCGGAGCACGACCGACCGCGCGCCGCCACAGCCGCCCGTCGGCCGCGTACACCAGGGCGCCCCCGGTCGGCCACGCGGCGGGCAGGGGGGCGGGCTCCTCCCCCCGGCCGGTCACCGGGACGCCGTCGACGTACAGCCGGGCGCGCGGCCCGGTGACGCCGACCCAGGACAGTCGGCCGCCGGGGCCCGCGCCGGTGCCGCGCAACGCGGTCCCCGCGTCCGCCGTGTGGACCACGCCGACGTCCCCGGTCCGCAGGTCGTACGTCTCCACCGAGGCGTCGTCGACGACGTACGACAGGCGCCGCCCGTCGGGGTGCCACGCGGGCGAGTGGTACGCCCGCCCGTCGTCGGCCCCGACGAGCGGGCGCGCCCGCCGACCGGCGGCCTCCCACAGCCACACGGCGCTCGTCCCGCCCGCGTCCGAGACGTACGCGACGGCCGAACCGTCCGGGGAGACCGCCGGATCGAGGTCGTACTGCGGGCCCGGCGTGAGCCGGGTGACCTCCCGGCTGCCCAGGTCGACCACGGCGATGTCGTACCTGCCGTCGCGGAACGACTGGAAGGCGAGGCTGCGCCCGTCCGGGAAGAACGACGGCCGGCCGGCGTCCTCCACGTCGTCGGTGAGGCGGCGGGCCGTGCCCCCGGCCAGGGGCAGCGTCCAGATGACGTTGTGGCCGTCGAGGGCGAGCGTCCGGCTGGGCCGGTGGACGGAGACCCCGAGGTTGACCGCATGACGGACGAGGAGCCGGCCGTCCGCCTCCGGCTCCGCGGCGCGGGCCGGGGCGCCCGGTGCGAGGGCGGCGCCCCCGGCCAGTGCGGTGGCCGCGCCCCCCTTGAGCGCCCCGCGTCGTGACAGCGTCATGCGGTCTCCTCCCGTGGTCGTGGGCTCAGCCGCGCGCGCCGCGCAGCGCGGTGACGTACCGCTGGAACCCGTCGTGGTCGCGGTGGCTGGTGATCTCTACGAACCCGGCGGCCGACAGGATGGCGACCACCTGGTCGGTGACGGCGTCGTAGTGCTCGACGGCGAGCACCCCGCCGTCCCTCAGGAGCCGGGCGGCGGCCTGCGCCACCGAGCGGATCAGGTCGAGCCCGTCCCAGCCCGAGTAGACGGCCTCGGCGGGCTGGTGCACGCCCCACTCCGGCGGGATCCGCAGGCTGTGCGGGACGTACGGAGGGTTGGCGGTGACCAGGTCGACGCCGCCGTCCCGGTCGGACAGGAGGTCCGGGGCCGTGACGTCGCCGGCGAGGAAGTCCACGCGGGACTCCACGCGGTCGGCGAGGTTCGCCCCGTTGCGGACGGCGTACTCCAGAGCGGTCTCGGAGAGGTCCACGCCGGTGACGGTGGAGCCCGGCCGCCGCGCGCCCACCGCCAGCGCGATGGCGCCGGACCCGGTGCAGAGGTCCACCGCGCGCAGCGGGCCCTCCGCCGTCCGGGCGAGGGCGTCGGCGACCATCGCCTCCGAGTGCACGCGCGGCACGAACACGCCCTCGCCCACCTCCAGGGGGAGGCCGAAGAGGGTGGCGCGCCCGGTCAGGTACTCCAGCGGCACCCGCTCCACCCGCCGGTCGACCAGGGCCCGCAGCCGCTCCACCGCGTCCGGGGCGATCTCCGCGTCCAGGTCAAGCGTCCGGGGGGAGTCGGGGTCGTGGCCCAGCGCGTGCGCGGCGAGGGCGAGGGCGTCGGGCCGGGGGGTCCAGACGCGGGCCTGGGTCAGGCGCTCCGCGGCCCGCCGGACCTCGTCGCCGACCCGGACGGCGGGCGGCGTCGGCGCCCCGAACCTCTCGCGGCAGTTGTCGTAGTAGGAGCGGATCCACTCCGTCATCCGGGGGTGCAGCCGGGAGGAGGCGAGCAGCTCCGGCGGCGGGGTGAAGTCGGGGTCGATGCGCTCGGCCCAGTCGCGGTAGGTGGCCTCCATGTCCGGGCCGAGCATCTCCTGCCAGTCCGTCGGCACGTTCCAGTGGTGCTCGTACCCGGTGGCCAGCATGTGCTCCACGGTGGTGCGCACCGTCTCCTCGCGGGAGGCGCCCTCCAGCGGTCGCCGCTCGGGGACGAACAGGTCCAGGTCCAGCTCCCCGGCCTCCCCGTGCAGCCGGGCGGCGAACTCCTTGGCCAGCAGCGGCGAGAGGAAGAGCCCGTCGCGGTAGGTGCCGGTCATCATCCACAGTCCGGGAAGCGGCGTCTCGCCCAGGAGCGGGAAGCCGTCCAGGGAGACGGGCCGGTTGCCGACCTGCACGCCGACGACGCTGCTGGACCACAGGTCGCGCCGGATCTGCCGGTGCGAGCACTCCAGCAGGAAGAGCAGGTCGCGCATGACCGGGTCCGCCAGCGGACGCGGGTTGATGATGTTGGTCGCGCCGATGTACACGCGTGCCGTGCCCCGCGGCACGACGTGCAGCCCGCAGGCGAACGCCCTGTTGGGCGTGCGGATGACCGCGTCGGGCTGGGTGCCGTCCTGGGTGGTCACCACGGCGGAGACGCCGTACCCGGCGACCAGCCGCGGGATGCAGTCGCCCAGCCCGGCCACCGAGTCGACCAGGTCCTGGGAGCCGACGCCGCCGGCGAGGACCACCGAGGAGCCCTCGACGACGGTCCCGTCGTCGAGGACGACCCCGCGCGCCCGGTCGCCGTCGCGGACCACGGACACCGCCCGGTGGTCGTGGAACACCACGCCGAGCCGGCGGGCCGCGGCGTCCAGCCGGCGCAGCAGCCGCCCGGAGTCCACGGCGTGCTCACCGGGTATGTGCATCGCCTTCAGGGGGCGGGAGTTCGGGTCGGGGTCGAGCCAGTCGACGTCCGCCGGGTCCACGGACTCGTAGGCCTCGCCGTGCTTGTCGAGGGCCTGCTGGATGGCGGCGTAGTTGTCCGTGTCGATGGGGCCGGTGCCGACGGTGTTCAGGAGCACGGTGGTGCCCTTGGCGGTGATCAGGTCGGCGCCGTCGCCGGCGCCGTCGGCCAGCGTCTCCAACCAGCCGGGCCACACGTCCTTGGCCTTGAGGTCGAGTGCGAACTTCGCCTCCCCGTAGGGGTGGGCGAGCAGCGAGGTGGTCACCTCGCCGAAGCAGCCGAGCATGGCCCCGGCGGCGGTGGAGGCCGCGTAGGGGCGCTGGGCCGGTCCGACGAGCGCCACCGATGCGCCGCGCTGGGCCAGTTCGACGGCGAGGGAGGAGCCGAGGGAGCCGTTGCCGACCACGACGACGTCGTGACCGGTGTGCGCGTCGGGCAAGGACATGCGGGTCTCCTAGCGGAAGGCGTACGGAAACGGGCAGGGAGGAGCCGGCCGGCGGGGGCCGGCCGTGCCGTCGGAGGCGGAAGGTGAAGCGTGAGGACGCGGGAAGGAGGAGCGCCGGGGCGGGCGGGGGTCGCCGGCCCGCCGTCGGGGCCCGGTGGTTCAGACGGCGCCCAGGAGGGCGGCGAGCTCTTTGATCTGGGCGGCGGTGTGCGTACTGGACAGGGCGAACCGCAGCAGCCCGGTGCCCCGCGCCACGACGGGGTAGAAGACGGGGAAGCAGAGCACACCGGCCTCCCGCAGCCGCACCGCGGTGGCGAACGCGGCCTCCTCGCTCTCCAGCGCCAGCCCCCGGATGGGCGAGCGCGTACCGGAGTTGACGATGTCGGCGCCGGCGAGCAGTTCGTCGAAGAGGGCGGTGTTCGCCCACAGGTCCGCCTGGAGGGCGGCGACCGTCCCGTCCAGGTGCATCCGGGCGGACTCGGCGTTGGCCGCCATGTGCGTGACCATGTTCGAGTGCCCGAAGACCATCGTGTTGCCCTCGCGGCGCAGCACGTGCAGGTCGCGTTCGGCGTGGGTGAGGACGAAGCCCCCCGACCCGCCGAAGGCCTTGGACAGCGAGCCGACCAGCAGGGTGTTGGCGGGCACCCGGCCGCCCAGCGCCACGTGGGCGTAGCCGGCGCCGTGCGGGCCGTCGATGGACGTGCCGTGGGCGTCGTCGATGTAGACGTACCCGCCGTGGCGCTCGGCCGTCTCCTGGAGGCGGGCCACGTCGATCAGACCGCCCATGGAGCCGATGCCGTCGACCAGGATCACCGGGGTGCGCCCGGTGGCGCGCGCGGTCCCCATCGCCTCGGCCAGGCTCTCCGGGTCCTCCATGGTGAACCGGGTGACCGGTCCGAGCTGTTCGAGGACCCCCCGCAGGACCTGCATGGAGGCGTGCGCGGTGCGCTCGACCACGTAGAGCGGGCCCGCGGCGGAGACCGGGTAGCCGGGCAGCACGTTCGCGCCGAGCAGTGGCAGCAGGCCCAGGTGCACGCTGCTCACCGAGTTGAAGACCAGGGCGTGGAGGCCGGGGTAGATCTGCCCGAGCATCTCCTCCAACTCCCGTGCCTCGGCGGGCTCCATCGAGTTGCGGGAGGAGGACAGGTGTATCCCGTAGGCGTCGACGGCGGCGCGTACCGCGTGGACCATCCGGGGGTGGTTCTCCAGGCCGAGGTAGGAGCACGAGACGAACTCCACGCAGCGGGAGCCGTCGTCGAGGGTGAGCGTCTTGCCGTCGCGGGCGGAGACGGTGTGGCCGGTGAGGCCGGCTCGGACCGCGCGGTCGTACATGGCGGTGGTCGCCGCGGACCGGCGGGCGACCCAGTTGGCGGCCGGGTCGGCGCCGGTCCGGGGGCTGGGGACGGTGGGCGTGTTCACACGGACTCCTGGGGGGTGGTCGGTGTGGCTGGGGTGGACAGGGCGCGAGCGGCGTCGGCCGCGAGGGCCGGCAGCTCGGGGCCGAACCATGCGGTCAGCTCGGCGAGGGAGCGCCGGAAGGCGGCCTCGTCCTGCCGGGCCGTCCAGGCGTCCAGGTCGGCCAGGCCGCGGGCGAGCCCGGCCCTGGCCGCGGTGCTCGTCGGGCCGGAGCGCTGGATGTCCCAGTAGGTGTCGGGCGAGGCGGTCAGCATCCGCGCGGTCAGGGCCAGCAGCAGCCGGGTCGGGGGCGGGACGCAGGTGAGGGCGTCCGGCGGCAGCCCGGCTCCCGCCAGCGTCCGGGCGAACGCGAGGAGCGCGGAGTGGGTCGCCGTCTGCACGGTGTTGAGGTAGGGGTCGTGCTCTTCGGGCTCCAGCGCGCGCACCCGTGCTCCCGTCGCCGCGATGCGGTCGAGCAGTACGGGTCCGAGTCCGCCCCCGCGCACCGTGCAGGCGGCCACGGCGTTGCCCCGCCACCCCAGGGAGGGGTGGAAGAGCGGGTTCAGGCTCAGGGTCGGCCGGGGGGCCAGCGCCGTCGCCGCGGCGAGGTAGCGCCGTTTGCCGGAGAGCGTGTCGACGACGGTGGTCGTGGGCGCGGTCCACCGGGCGAGGACGGGGACGGCGGCGAGGGCGGCCTGTTCGGGGACGGCGAGGAGGACGAGCTCCGCCTCGCCGAGCGCCTGCCGCAGTGCGTCCGTCGGGTCGCCGATGTCGCCGGTGAGATCGGCGCCGGACTCCGGTTCGGCGGCGGCGGTGCGGACCCGGCCGCCGCCCTCGCGCAGCAGCGGGGCGAACATCCGCCCGACCGGTCCGACCCCCACGACGAGGCGGGACGCCCCCGTGCCGGGGCTCACCGGCGCGCCTCCTCGCCGGGGGCCGCCGGGGCCAGGACGCCTCGGGTGGCGGCGAGCACGGCACGGGATTTGACGAGGATCTCCTCGTACTCGGCCTCCGGGTCGGAGAGGGCGATGACCGCTCCCCCGACGCCGAAGGTGCACGCTTGCGGGCTGTTGACGAGGGTGCGGATGACGATGCTCAGGTCGGCGGCGCCGGAGAGGGAGAACCAGCCGATCGCCCCGGAGTAGTAGCCGCGGGCCCGGCGCTCCAGCCGGTCGATGATCTCCATGGTGCGGACCTTCGGCGCGCCGGTCATGGACCCGCCGGGGAAGGTGGCCCTGACGCAGTCCGTGGCGGTGCGGTCGGGCCGCAGCCGGCCCTGGACCGTGCTGACGAGCTGGTGCACGTGGGAGTAGGTCTCGACGTCGAACATCTTCGGCACGTGGACGCTGCCTACCATGCAGACCCGGTTGAGGTCGTTGCGGAGCAGGTCCACGATCATCAGGTTCTCGGCCCGGTCCTTGGGGTTCTCGGCCAGTTCGAGCCGGATCGCCCGGTCGGCGCTCTCCGTCGCGCCCCGCGGGCGGGTGCCCTTGATGGGCTTGGCCTGGACCCGGCCGTCGCGGCTGACGGAGAGGAACCGTTCGGGGGAGGCGCTGAGCACCGAGACCTCGCCCATGCGCAGGTACGCCCCGAAGGGCACCGGGCTGAGGGCCCGCAGCGCGGTGTACGTGCCCAAAGGATTCTTCAGCGCCGTGCTCTCGGCCGTGTTGGTCAGGCAGATCTCGTACGACTCGCCGTCGGTGATCGCCTCCAGGCAGGAGCCGATGCTGTCGAGGTACGCGTCGCGGGGCTGGTCCAGCGTGAAGACGCGTTCCTCCTCGGCCGGCGCCTCGGGCCGGAGCGGGGAGGCGGCCGGCGCGGGGGCGGCGTGCCGCTCCACCGCCTCGGCGGTCCGCGCCAGCCAGTCGGCCGCCGCGGGCACGGTCCCGGGGGCGGAGGGGTCGGTGAGGGCCAGCAGATGGGCGGCGCCCTCCTGGTGGTCGATGACCACCGCGCGGTCGGCGAAGACCAGTTGGCCGTCGGGCAGCGCCGAGCGGTGGTGGGCCCGGCCGTGCGTCTCGGCCTTCAACTCGTACCCGAGCACGCCCACGTACCCGAGGTTGAAGTCGGTGGGCAGGTGGGGCGGGTGGGGGGTGCGGCGCGCGGTGAGCTGCTCGTCGAGGTAGTCGAACCAGCCCCGCTGGACGGTGGTGGTCCTCCCGTTCGCGGTGACGGTCCAGGTGCGGTCGGAGACGGCGTACGCCAGGTGCTCGGCCAGCGGTCCGGAGTCGTCGCCCATCATGGTGAAGCGGGCGTGTTCGCCGCCGCCGGCGCTGTCGAGCCAGAACGCCGCCGGGGAGGTGCCGTACAGCTCGGTGAAGAGCGCTTCGGCGTCGGGCGCGAGGTCGATCCGCCGGTGCTCCACGTGGTAGCGGCCGCGTTCGGGCGCCGCCGGGCGGGCCGGGCGGCGCTCCTTGTGCCACTCGCCCGCAAGCGTGCGGAAGTTGTCCAGCAGCTCGACGCCGTACTGCGTGAGGATCGACTCCGGGTGGAACTGCACGCCCCACTGCGGCGCCGCGCGGTGCCGCACCCCCATCATCACCCCGTCGGCCGTCCAGGCGATCGCCTCCAGGTCGGCCGGCAGGTCGGTGACGGCGAGGGAGTGGTAGCGCACGGCGGTGAAGGGGGTGGGCAGCCCGGCGAAGAGCTCCGCCCCGCTGTGGTGGATGTCGGACACGCGCCCGTGCATGGGCTCCGGCGCGTGCACCACCCGACCGCCGTTGACGTGCGAGAGCCCTTGGTGGCCCAGGCAGATGCCGAGGGTGGGCGTCTCGGTCTGGCGCAGGGCCGCCAGGGAGAGGCCCAGGTCCCCGGTGTGCTGCGGTCGTCCGGGGCCGGGCGACACGACGATGCTGTCGAACGCCCCGAAGGACGTCTCGGTCCACGGGGTGTCGTTGGTGACGACGTCGGGCGCGCGGCCGTTCACCCGGTGCAGCAGGTCGTAGAGGTTGTAGGTGAACGAGTCGTGGTTATCGATGAGCAGAGTGCGCATGGTCGGTTATCTCCCTCACGATCTCTTCCACCCGGTCCTGGGACGACGCCTCCGCGCGGACCGGCTCCGGCGACCCGGCGCGCTCCTCCTGCCGGCACGCCTCGGAGATCAGTACGGCGAAGACGTCCTGCAGCGCCTCGGGGTTCAACCGGTGCTCCTCGGCGAACTCGGTGGCCCGCCGCAGCACGGTCCGCACCCGTTGCGGCTGCATGACCGGGATGCTGTGGGACTCCTTGGCCGACCCGATGCGGTGGACGCAGCGGAAGCGCAGCAGCAGGGCGTCGAGCAGGATCGTGTCGATGGCGTCCAGCTCCCGGCGGAGTTCTCCCAGGGGGTCGGGCGCGGTCTCCGCGGAGGATGGAGCGGTGGTGTCGGGCGGGGTGTCCACGGATCTCCTTTCGTCTGGAAAGCGCGTGACAGGGGTGGGACACGGGTGAGAGGGCAGGACGGGGCGCCCGCGCGGACCGGAGGGGCCGGGAGCGGGGCGGGCGGCAGGGGCCGGGTGGACCGGCCGGCCGAACCGGCCGGTCCGTGCCCGGTGGATCGGTCAGGCGGGCTCGCGGGTCCGCAGCGCCCAGGCCGTCAGGGCGGCGGCGGCCACCAGGATCACCGCGGCGACGGCGCTGGTGGTGTGGATACCGGTCAGGAAGGCGGAGTGGGCGGCCGAGAGCAGTGACTCGCTCTGCGCTGCCCCGAGTTCGGCGGCCGCGCCGGCGGCGCCGGCCACTCCCTCGCCCGCGTCGGCCAGCGCTTGCGCGGGGACGCCCGCCGGGTCGCCCAGGGCCGAGCGGTAGGACGACAGGAGGATGCTGCCGAGGACCGCGATCCCGAGGGCGGCCCCGAGCTCGTATCCGGTCTCGGAGACGGCGGAGGCCGCACCCGCCCGGTCCTCCGGCGCGGCGGTCAGCACGGCGTCGTTGGTGAGGCTCTGGGTGAGCCCCATCCCGAGGCAGACGAGGGCGAACGCGACGATGACGTACGGGATCCGGGGTCCGGCGGCGAGCTGGGTGAACAGCCCGAACCCGAGGGCCATCAGCACCAGGCCGACCACCAGGACCGCGGTGACGCCCCACCACCGGGCGAACGCCACGGCGATGAAGCCCGCGGCGATCGCGCACGCCATGCCGGGCAGCAGCACGAGTCCGGCCTCCAGGGGCGAGATGCCGCGGACGATCTGGAGGTACTGGGTGAGGAAGAACAGGGCGGCGATCATCGCGAAGAGCGTGATCAGGTTGAGCAGGACCCCGACGGTGAACTGGGGGATGCCGAACAGCCGGACGTCCAGCATCGGGTCGGTGCGCACGAGCTGCCTGCGGGCGAACGCCACCCCCAGCGCCAGGCCGACGGCCATGCAGAGCAGCGGGACCGGGGCGAGCCCGTCCACCGCCACCTTCTTGATCCCGTACACCAGGGGGAACATGGCGGCGGCCAGCAGCAGGACGCTGAGCAGGTCCAGCCGGCTCGGCTCCTCCGCGCGGGACTCCCGGATCAGCACCGGCGCCATGATGACGATGAGGAGGGTCACCGGCACGTTGATGAGGAAGAGCGACCCCCACCAGAAGAACTCCAGCAGCGCGCCGCCGAGCACCGGTCCCAGCGCCGACCCCGCGGAGAGCGCGGCGGCCCAGATCGCGATGGCGATCTTGCGCTGGTTCTCGTCGCGGAACATGTTGCGGATGAGCGAGAGGGTGGACGGCATCAGCGTCGCGCCGGCCAGCCCCAGAAGCGCTCGGGCGGCGATCATCGCCACGGCGGTGGGCGCCATCGCGGCGGCGAGGGAGGCGAGTCCGAAGCCCGCCGCCCCGAGGACCAGCAGCTTGCGGCGTCCGATCCGGTCGCCCAGCGAGCCCATCGTGACCAGCAGCGCGGCCAGCACGAACGAGTAGACGTCCACGATCCACAGCAACTGGACCGAGGTGGGCTTCAGATCCTCCCCCAGGTGGGGCACGGCGAAGCTGAGGACCGTCATGTCCACGGAAATCAGCAGGACGGGGAGGATGAGGACAGCGAGCCCCGCCCACTGCTTGGCTCCGGCCCGGTCAGGGACGGCTGGGGTCTGCGGGGCTTCGGTGTGGTAGTGAGTGCCCATCATTCATTTCTGGTTGTCGCGTGCGGAAAGGAACATCTCTACGGCCGTGCGGGCTTGTTCGGCATTCAGGCGGGGATCGCAGGCGGATCGGTAGTCGGGGAATTCTGGTGCGTCCTGTCCGGGGAGGAGGGGTGTGCATTCGGTGACCGTTTCCGGTGTCATTTCCAGGTGCAGCCCGCCCGGCCATCCGCCGTTCCCCGAGACCGCGTCGACGAATTGCTCGATCTCTCGGAGGACGACCGGGAGCGATCTGGTCTTGATTCCTTCGGGGGTGGTGTAGGTGTTCCCGTGCATCGGGTCGCACAGCCACACCACGGGCGCGTTCGTGGCCCTCACCGTGCGGACGATCGGGGGCAGCGCCTCGGCTATGCGGTCGGCCCCCATGCGGACGATGAACGTGAGCCGGCCGGGAATGCCGTCCGGATTGAGGATCGTCAGCAGGTCCAGGACGTCCCAGGGCGTCGCCTCCGGTCCGAGCTTCACGCCGATCGGGTTCTCGACGGACCGCGCCAGCTCGACGTGGGCGCCGTTCGGGTCCCTGGTCCGCTCGCCGATCCACCCGAAGTGGGTCGACGCCAGATGGGCCGCCGACGCCGTACCGCGGCGCAGCGCCCGTTCGTAGGGGAGCAGCAGCAGCTCGTGCGAGGCGAACACGGCCGGCGCGTCCGACCGTTCCCGCCAGGTCTCCCGCAGCGTGTCGAGCACGAGCCGCGCGCAGTTGTACGCCGTGACCATGCGCCAGGGGTCGGGCTCGCGCAGGCGCAGGTCGGCCACGGAGCTGTTCACCGCGTCCCCCCGGAAGCTCTGCACCAGCTCGCCGTGGGGCGCCCGCTCCATGGGGGCCGTCCGGGGTTTGGCGTACTGCCCGGCCATCCGGCCGACGGCCACGACCGGCAGCCCGGTCCGTCCGCTCATCAGGCCGGACAGATCATGCAACTGCGCGACCTTGCGGCGGACGGTGGTGGAGCCGCTGTCCTCGAAGCGCTCCACGCAGTCGCCGCCCTGGAGGAGGAGGGCGGCACCGCGCGCGACGGCGGCGAGACGGGTCCTCAGCATCGCGGTTTCGTCGGGGTCCGTGAGCGGGGGTAATTCCGCAAGGCGCCGCTCGACTTCGCGTACGGCTTTTTCGTCGACCCAGGGCGGTTGCTGCGAAGCGGGCAGGGCCGTGGAATGGGGCAGGCTGCTCATGGGGGAGGTCGCTCCAAGTGTCCGGTCACAGCAGGGCACACCGCACAGGTGAAAGGTGGCGTGTGCGGTGATGTTCGGTCGTGCCTCACATCGGGAGTGCGATTCCATTGCCGGGGCCGAGGCCGAAGGCGTTCCGACCAAGCGATGCACAAGTTACACAGGCATAGTCGGGACAGTCCATCGCGCTACGGCGCCAGGCATCGGCAATCAGCCACCGGGTCCGCCACCCCGACCTCTCACCGGTCAACCGAATCCAGGCGGGCGAAGCGGTCTTGGTCGTTCCTTTGCCTGGGCCATAGGCGACCTTTACCAGCGCGGACAAGGGAGGCGGAGCCGGCGGGAACGTGGCGGACAGCCTGGCGGCACACCGTCGGACCGCCTGCGCGCCCGCCTCCGCCCCTTCGGCGACGGGCCGAAAAACCATCCCTCGCGGTTGGTTTCCCGACGCCGCAGGAGCGCGGTCGCCTCCGGGGCGCGACGGCCGCCGCCAGTCGGCCGGAAATGAGCGGGCGGGGCCCTGACCAGAGGGAAGCGCCGTACGGAGCCCGGCACCCCGGCCGGGGACGGCCGACCGCGAAGTCGGGCCCCGGCGGGTGAATACGAGCCGTACGGGGCGTGTCGGCCCGATGATGGCCCCGAATACCGAACCGCAGGGTCTGTTTTCTCGCGGGCGTCGATCGCGAGTCCCGGAGCGGCGGCTCGGCACGTCGAGGGGCCCGCTCCCGTCCGGCGGGCCGGCGCGGAACCGGTCGGGGGTACGGGCGATCGGACGGCGGCTCAGCGGCGCGGGGGCCGCCCGCGCCGCTGCGGAGCGCCGCGCGTCCACGGCGGGTGCGCGCGGGCGGCGGGGTGCGCGCACCCGCCGTACAGGGCGGGGACGCCCTCAGTCGTCCAGCCGGCCGTCGCAGGTGTCCTGGTAGGGCTGCCCCGGAACGTGAATCCTCCACTCCGCCTCCGTGAACCCGCCCTCGGCCATGGCGCAGGCCGTGCCGAAGAGGTCGGCGCTGACGCCGGGGAGGCGGTAGAGGTCCCAGATGACCAGGGAGTCTCCGCCGCCGCTCACCGTGGCGGCGTACCTGCCGTCCGGGCGGAACGCGAGTTCGTCGACCGGGCTGCCGTGGCGGTTCAGCGTCGCGGCCCGGTGGACGCGGCTCCGGTCGGCCACGCTCCACAGGACGACGCTGCCGTCGTCCTGGGTGACGCCTGCCACCAGGTCGCCGGCGGGGTGGTAGGCGTACGTGTACTGGCCGGCGCCGCCCCGGTCCTCGGCGACCTCCGCCGTCTTCCGGGGGCGGCGGGGGTCCGTGACGTCCCACAGGGCGAGCTCGCGGCCCGCGCCGCCCGTCGCCAGGGCTTCGCTGTCGGGGGAGAAGGCGGAGGACGCGTTGCTCTCCGTCAGCTCGACCGGCCGGGAGGAGCCGTCGGCCCGCAGCAGGTGCGTACGCAGTGCCGGCAGGGTCAGCAGCTTTCCGTCGGGGCTGTACCGCACCCCCTCCAGGGCGGAGAGGTTCTCGGCGAGCGTGCCGCGTTCGCGGGGCCGGGCCGGGTCGCTGATGTCCCATACCGTCGCCCGGCCGGGCGAGAAGAAGGTCTCCGCCCCGCTGACGACCACGTCCCGGCCGTGCGGGGCGAAGTCCACGGAGGTGACGGGGTCGGTGTCGTGCGAGAAGCGGGAGACCTTCCGCAGGCGGGTGCGGTCGAGGATCTCCCAGACGAGTACGTTGCCCAGCCGGTCGCCCGCCGCGAGCAGCCGCCCGTCCCGGCTGATCGCGATGTCGGTGACGAACGCGGGCGTGGACGCCTCGGCGGTGCGCCGGGGCCGGGCGGGGGACCGCACGTCGTAGAGGGTGACTCTCTGGTCGTAGCCCGCGGTGGCGAGGGTGCGCCCGTCCGGGGTGAAGGCCACCGAGGTGAGGGCGGCGCGGGCGCCGAGCACGGCGGCGGGGCGGGGCTGCGCGCCGCCGCCGGGGTCCCAGTGGATGATCTCCTCGAAGTCCGCGGAGACCATCCGGCGCCCGTCCGCGGAGAAGACGAGGGACGTGATGGTGGCGGCGTGGCCGTTCAGCCGGGCGGACTCGACGGGGTGCGCGGGGTCGGTCATGTCCCAGAGGGCGATGGTGTCGTCCAGCCCGCCCGTGGCCAGGGTGCGGCCGTCGGGGCTGATCGCGACCGCCGTCACCTGGTCCCGGTGGGCAGTCCAACTCGCGGTCTTGCGGGGGCTTTCGGGAGCGCTGATGTCCCAGACCTGCACCGTCGCGCCGTCCGTGGTGATGAGGGACCGGCCGTTCCCGCCGAGGGCCGTCAGCTCGTCGACGCGGGGTATCCGGGCCAGGGGGCGCGGGGCCTCGGGGCGGGAGACGTCCCAGAGGGTCGCGCCCGACGTGTGGGTGATCGAGTCGCTGTCGACGGCCTCGTCGCGCGCGGTGACCAGGCCGGTGGAGGTGACGAGCGTCCTGCCGTCCGGGCCGAAGAGCATCGCGCTGTTGTCGTAGACGTTCTCGTGCACCGCGCGTTGGACGGGACGCGCGTGGTCGCGGACGTCCCACAGGACGAGGGCGCCGCGGGTCGCCGGCACGCCTTGCGGCGCGCTCCAGCCGACGGCCAGCATCGCGCCGTCGGAGCGGAAGCCGACCCCCGCGGGTCTCCCCCGCACCTTCGGCGACGTCAGCGAGCCCGTACGGCGCGGCCGCGCGGGAGCGGTGACGTCCCACAGGGTCACCGCGCCGTCGTCGCACGTCACCGCGAGCGTGCGGCCCGCACGGTCGAAGGCGTACCGGTGCAGACCCCCGGTGCAGGGAGCGAAGGCCGCCGGGGCGTGCGCGGACCGCCCCTCGGTGCGGCGCAGCACCAGCCGGTCGCCGTCCGCCTCGCCCGCCTGCAACCGGCCGTCCGGGCTCAGCAGCGGCTCGCGTTCGTCGTGGGCGGAGCTGCCGACCAGGCGGCTCTGGACCAGGGTGTCCGAGACCGCCGCCCGCGTCTCGGCGGTGGGGTTCAACGCGTGGGCGGCCATGGCGAGTTGCAGGGCGAGCCGGGGTTGGGCGGCGCGCCGGGCGGCAGCCTCGGCGACCAGGGCCCGGTGGGTGGCGGTCTTGCGCTCCGCCTCCGCCACCCCCTGCTGCTGGAAGGCCAGCGCGCCGCCCGCGAGGGCCATCACCAGGGCGACCGCGACCGCGCCGAGCGCCTGCTTCAGACGCAGCGTGCGGCGCGCCTCGCGGGCCCGTTCGGCGCGGTCCGCCTCGATGCCGGCGGTCAGGAACTCCTCGTCGAGGCGGGGCAGTCGGCGGTGCCGCAGCCGTTCCTCGGGCATCAGGCGGCGGGCGGTCTCCAGACGGCTGCCCCGGTAGAGGAAACCGGGGTCGCGGTCGGCGGCGTGCCAGGCGCGCGCGGCCTCGGAGAGCCGCTGGCGCTCCACCAGGCCGCCCCGGTCCTCGTCGATCCAGCGCCGCAGCCGGGGCCAGGAGCGCAGCAGCGATTCGTGGGAGAGTTGCGCGCCGTCCTGGTCGACGGTGATCAGCCGGGCCTCGGCGAGCCGGTCCCGGAGGGTGGCGACGACGTGCCGCCGAGGCGGCGGGAAGCCGTCCAGCAGGGCGTCGGCAGCGACCTTCCGGCGTACGAGGGTGTCGCCGCCGTCCGCGGTGACGTGGACCATGCGCAGCAGCAGTTCGCGCAGGGCGTCCCGCCCCGCCGTGTCGAGGTCCTGGTAGAGGCGCTCGGTCGTCGTGCTGATGGAGTGCCAGATGCCGCCGGTGGCCTGGTAGCCGGCCAGGGTCAGGGTCGTTCCGCTGCGCCTGCGCCAGGTCTCGCGCAGCGCGTGCGCGAGGAAGGGCAGGGCGATGTCGAGGTCGGGCCCGGACGCGTCGGGCGGGCGCACGGCGGGTGGGGCGGGGTGGTCCGCGGTGTCGGACGGGGGCGTGGCGTCGGTGGCGTCCGGCGGGGGCGTGGCGCCCTCGGCCCGTACGTGGCCCCACCGCAGGTCCTGGAGCAGCCGTTCGGTCAGGCCCTGTTCCAGGCCGAGGCCCACCACGCTGGCGGGCCCCTCGATCGCGGCCCTCAGTTCCTCGTCGCTCATGGGCGGGACCATCAACTGCCGCCGCTCCAGCACGGGGACGAGCGATGGATGGGCGAGACAACTGCCGTAGTGGTCGGCGCGCAGCCCCAGGACGACGCGCGGGCCCGGTGCGTCCGGCGGTTCCGCCTCGTCGCCCGCTGCCGCCGGGTCTCCCGGCCCGCCGCCCGCGCCCTCGGCGGCCGGGAGCAGCGCGTCGATGAACCGGGCGCGCTCGGCGGGGTCCGAACAGCGGGTGAAGACCTCCTCGAACTGGTCGACCACGAGCAGCCCGCAGGGCGGGCGTCCCGGCAGGGGCTTGGGCAACCGGCCGCCCCGGACGAGCCGCCGGTGCACGTCCGCCGCCGCCCTCCCGGTCGCCCGCGCCCACAACTCCGCCAGGGCCCGCAGGGGTTCGGCTCCGGGCGCCGGCAGCAGGAGCGCCGGCCAGGGCAGGCCGCGCGGGTCGGGCGCGGACAGGTGGCGTCGTTCCAGCCCGGCGAGCAGTCCGGCCCGTAAGAGGGACGACTTGCCGACGCCGGAGGCCCCGATGAGCACGGTCACGGAGGAGGCGGGGTCCGGGCCGGTGGCGCGGACGGCGTCGAGCAGCCGCCGGGCGAGGGCGTCCCGCCCGAAGTAGTGGCGGCTGTCGGTGGCGCGGAAGGACTCCGTTCCGGGGTAGGGGCACGGGATGTCGGCGGGCGGTTCGTCCCGTCGCACTCCCGCGCCGCCGTCCGTCGCACCGGCGTCCCGGTAGGCCCGGTTCTGGGCGATGACCATCGTGCCCAGCGAACCCTCGCTCTGCCGGCGCGGCCGGATCGGCCCGTCCGCGAACGCGTGGTCGAGGGCCGCGTAGAGGCTGTCCATCGTCAGCCGGAGCGGCCCGGCGGGGTCGCCCTCGGTCAGCAGCCGCAGCACGTGTCCGCTGAACAGGGTGTGGCGGCGGCCCGCGGGGGCGAACGACAGGTCGTAGCGGGAGGTGGCGCTGAGCAGCAGGCTGCCGTCGGGCCTGGCGGAGACGAAGGGCTCGTGGGCGGGGGCGCCGTTGCCGCCGGGGATGCCCGCCCTCCCGGAGTAGCAGCAGTCCAGGACGACGATGCCGCCGCCCGCGCAGTCGCCCAGCAGGCCCCGCAGCGTGTGGTAGGGCACGGCGCCGGAGATCTGGTCCGGGGAGCGGGCGGCCCGTGTGGCGAGGTACAACTCGTCGCCGGGGCCGAGCAGTCCGTGTCCGACGTAGTAGAGGAGCACGGGGCCGGTCGCCCGGCGCGCCACCCGCTCGACCGTGCCGACCACCTGCGCGGCGTCGGCGTCGGCGGGGACGCGGACGACGCGCTCGGGGTCGAGTCCGCAGACGTCCCGCAGGGCCGCCTCCAGGTCGTCGAGCGTGGTGGCGACCGCGGGCAGATCGGGCAGCTCCGAGCCGGTCACATGGCTGGCGGCGCCGATGAGGATCGCGTACGCGCCGGAGGCGGCGAGCCCGGTGGTCCCGGCGGCCCCCGTGGCGTCCGGGGTCACGACGAGCCGGGCGGTTCGGCCCGTTCGGCGCCGACTGCCGGGGGCGGGACGGAGGCCGGCGAGGAGCCCGTGGCCGCGTCCAGGGAGGCGGCCAGTTCACGCACGAGCCGGGCGTTCTGTTCGGCGTCGAGTCCTTTGAGGCGGGTGGTGGAGACGGTGACCGTGGTTCCGTCGGGCCGGGTGATGGTGATGGTCTGGTCACCGCGGCGGGTCTGCACCCAGGCGACGAGCGCTCCGGCGAAGACCGCCGCCACGCCGCCGGGGGCCAGCAGCGCGAGCAGCGCGTCGGCTTCCAGCCCCATGGCGCCGGGCGGTGGCGGCTCCGGCGCGTGGACTTGGACGCGGCCGCGCAGTTCGGGCTCCTCCGACAGCCAGCGGCGAAGCTCGCGCAGGGCTCCCCCGTCGCCGCCCTCGGCCGTGATGGCTATGCGCACGCGTCCTCCAACAGGTCCCCCTCGGGCGGCCGTTCGCCGTCGACCCGCGCCACTTTACGACGCCCGGCGGGCCCGGCTGAAGGTCCCGTCCGTGCTGTCGTGGCGGGACGGGCCCGGTGGCGCGCACTTCCGCCGGGCCCACGGGGCGGCCCGGACCCCTGGACCCGGCTTCCAGGTGCTGCGCACCTGGCTGCCGGGCGCTCCCGCATCCGAGGCGATGGGGCCGGCGGCCGACCAACCGGCCGTACCGGTAACGCCCTTGTTCACCCAGGCGCTCGTCCCGAGGTCCGCTGCGAGGCGGCCTGCGCAAGGGAGTGGCCGAGGTCCACTCCGACGGCGGCGCGCCGACCGGGGCGCACGGTCGGCGGACCCAGGGCTCGCGGGGAGTCGCGGGGGCGTACCGTACGGCGCCGGCCGAGCCCGTGAGCGTCCCCCTGCGCCCTCGCGCGGGCGCTCGCGTGGCGGGCCGTCGGCCGGTGGGCGAGCATGGAGGGTGCACGCGCTCCGGTCCGGCGTAAGGCCCGATCGGGAGTCCGGCCGTCCGGGCGCGGCCTCCGGACGGCCACGCACCGCCGCACCCGGTCCGACGAGATCTCGGGAGGCAGTATGTCCCAGCCCCGCCAGCAGCAGTCGCCGCCCGGCACCACCTCCGCGATGACCCCGCGACCCGACCACGGGGAGCGGAGCTACCGGGGATCGGGCCGGTTGACCGACAAGGCGGCGGTGATCACGGGTGGGGACAGCGGCATCGGTCGCGCCGTCGCGATCGCCTACGCCCGCGAGGGCGCGGACGTGCTGATCTCCTACCTCGACGAGCACGAAGACGCGGAGGAGACCAAGCGCTGGGTCGAGGACGCGGGCCGCACGTGCGTGCTGGTCCCCGGCGACGTGGCGGACCCGGCCCACTGCCGCTCGATCATCGCGACGGCGGTGGAGGAGTTCGGCCGGGTGGACGTCCTGGTCAGCAACGCCGCGTTCCAGATGACGCGGGATTCGGTGGAGGACATCCCCGACGAGGAGTGGGACCGGACGCTCGCGATCAACCTCAGCGCCTTCTTCCACCTGACCAAGGCCGCCCTCCCCCACATGCGGCCGGGCTCGTCGATCATCGGCACCACCTCGGTGAACTCCGACGCCCCGCCGCCCCGACTGCTCCCGTACAACGTCACCAAGGCGGGCATCGCCAACATGGCCGGGTCCCTGTCGCAACTGCTCGGCCCCCGGGGCATCCGCGTCAACAGCGTTGCTCCGGGCCCCATCTGGACGCCGCTCATTCCGGCGACCATGCCGCCGGACCAGGTGGAGAGCTTCGGGTCCCAGGTCCCGCTCGGGCGGCCGGGCCAGCCGGCCGAACTGGCGACGGTCTACGTGATGCTCGCCTCGGACGAGGCCGGTTACGTCTCCGGGGCCCGCATCGCCGTCACCGGCGGGCAGCCGATCCTGTGAGCGACCGCGCTCCCCTCCCCCACCCGCTGCGGCTGTCCGTCACGGCCAAGCCGCTGGTCTTCGGCGGCCACGCCATCGCCCGCCGCCTGGGCAAGCGGGGCCTCCCGGACTGGAGCATCGCGGAGACGTGGGAGTGCAGCGACGTGACGGGGGCCATCGGGGTCGTGGTCGCGGGACCGCTGGCCGGACGGACTCTGCGCCAGGTCACCACGGAGTACGGGGAGGAACTGATGGGCGCGGGGTGGTCGGGCGAGTACTTCCCCGTCCTGACCAAGTTCATCGACGCCGCCGGCTCCCTGCCGGTGCACCTGCACGCCGACGACGAGGCCGCCCGGCGGTTGGAGGGCCGGCCCAACGGCAAGACCGAGGCGTGGCACATCCTCGACGCCGCACCCGGAGCGTCCGCCCTCTGCGGCGTCAAGGAGGGGGTCACGCCGGAGCGACTGCGCGCCGCGCTGGAGGCGCAGGACTTCGACGCCGTCCTCCGCCGCCTGCCGGTACGGGCCGGGGAGACCCTCTACGTCCCCGGCGGCGCCCTGCACAGTTTCGGCCCGGACACGCTGGTCTACGAGATCGAGCAGACGTCGGACATCCAACAGCACGCCATGCGCTGGAACATGGAGGACGGCTCCCCCGTGGGCGACGCGGAGTTCGACGCCAACCTCGACATGCTGATGCGGGAAGCGGACCTGGAGACACGGCCGGACTTCACCCCCGGACTGCGGATCGCCGTCGGCGACGGGGTCGAGCGCGTCTTCCTGTGCGCCGGCCCCTACTTCGCCCTGGAACGCTGGCGGGCGGGGACGGCCGAGCCGCTGCGCCACTCCTTCGCCACCGCGCAGGTGCTGTCCAACGCCGGCGCCCCGGTACGGGTGCGTTCGGGCGCCTGGACCGATGAACTGGGCCGCGCCGAGACGCTTCTGCTGCCCGCGGTCTGCGAAGAGGTCGAGATCACCGGGCCGGCCGACGTCCTGTTCGGTTACCTGCCCGACCTCGACCGCGACGTCCGCACCCCCCTGCTCGCAGCCGGGTACGCGCCGCGGCTCATCGACGCGCTCGGGGCGGGCTGAGCCCCGGCGGAGGAGCACCGGCCCCTCGCGGGGCCCGTGCGGCGGGTGCGCCGGGAAAGCAGTCGCGTGGAACGACGTGGTCGCGCAGACTCCGGGTGTGGAACGTATGAGGGACATCGCGGATCGTCTCACCGGCATCGACGGAGTGGTCGGCGTGTGCTTGGGCGGCAGCCGGGCGCGAGGCACGCACAGTCCGGACTCCGACGTCGATCTCGGCCTGTACTACCGGCCCCCGTTGGACACCGCCGCCCTGCGCGCCCTGGCGTTCGAGCTGACGGGCGAGCCGGTCGACGTGACGGAACCGGGCGACTGGGGGCCGTGGGTCGACGGCGGGGCGTGGCTGACCGTCGACGGCTGCCGTGTCGACTGGATCTACCGCGACCTGGACCGCGTGCACCGGATCTGGGAGGAGTGCCGGGCAGGGCGCTTCGAGGTGGGCGTCCAGGCCGGCCACCCCCTGGGGGTCTACTCCCCCGCGTACGCCGGCGAGGTGGCGCTCGGACGTGTCCTCGCCGACCCCGGTGGTGAACTGCGCGCCGTGCAGCAGGAGGTGCGCCGCTACCCGGAACCCTTGCGTGAGGCGTTGCTGGCCAACGCGCGGTGGGAGGCCCCGTTCATCCTCGCGGCAGCCCGCAAGGGGGCGGCCCGCGGCGACGCGTTCTACGTCGCCGGGTGCCTCTTCCGCGCGGTCGGGCTCCTCGTGCACGCGGTGCACGCCCACGCGCGGTGCTGGGTGGTGAACGAGAAGGGGGCCGTGCGGGCCGCGGGATCGCTGCCGGCCGCGCCCGCGGGCTTCTCCGCGCGGGCTCACGCGTTGTTCGCCGTACCGGGCACGACCCCGCAAGCCCTGTCCAGCGCCCTGGACGACGCCGACCGGCTGACGGCCGAGGTCTGCGGGCGGCTCGCGTCCTGAGGGCGGCGGCACACGGGCTCCCTCCCCTCCCCTCCCGGCCGCGTCGGCCGGGCACGACGAGCCCGGCGTCCCGGACCCACCGCCTAGGTGGTTCCGGGACGACACGGCACCCGCTCAGGAGGCCACGAGTGGGGGTCGGCCGAACCCTCGCTGCTACGCGTGCCGGTCGGGTTGGGTTCCCACCGGTGGGCGAGCAGTACCGTCGAGCGGACGGTACTGCTCGTGGTCCACGACGTCACGTCGGCCGGGCGGTTGTCGGACCTGGTGCCGCTGCTCCCTGACGACTGGTGGGCAGTCGCGTCGTGGCACCTGTACGACGCGGAGAATTTGCCTGGACGGCCGGACGTATGGGTATGCCGGGTTCGGCGAGAACTCCGCACGTTGCAGCTGTGTCTCTCCTGTCCTCCGGAGCCATAGAAGGATTTCGGCGGCGATGCGTTCATCGGCAGCAGGACGCGGGGAAACGAATGACTTCTCCCGCATCCGTCCGCATCGCCTCCACCGGGAAAGGGGCGAGGGCGGAGCGACCTCGGCGGCTGAACGCAGGGAGCGTGCGTGAGCTCATCTCCTGCGGATTCCGGCGCCTGCTGCACCTACCCGAGTGTGGGAATGACCGCCTTCTTCCGGACGCACTCCGCCTCCTGTACACCCTCGCCGGTCATCCGCCATCACCCTCTCGCCATGGGATGCGCCCAGGATCGCCTTCCGCACACGGCATCCCCTCATCCGATGTCCGCGCCCGGCCCCGCCGACCTCCAACGAATGCAGCAAGCGATCGACCACAAGCGGCGCACGCATGGCCTTGGTTGATTTCTCCGCCATCCGGCACTGCCGAAGTCGTCGGCGTTCGACTGATTCCGTGGCGATCTTCCGGCCGCCCCATTCCCACGCAAGGCAGGGTCCCCTTGCGTACAGCGCCCATAGGGGTGAGCCGCTCCGTCGCATCACCCCGAATCGCGGACCCGACTTCCTCGTCCCGCTCCCCTTCCCCAGCCCGCACCGGAAACGGAGCACACAGGGGTGCGGTCGCCGGGGACCGCTCTGGCGCGGCCGCAGCCCTGGGCGACGACCCCATGGCGCGAACGATCTGGTGAACCACGAAGCTGTCCCGCCGAGTGATGAATGGGGATCCGCACTCGTTTCCCCGCCGTGGCGGCGCTCAGGTCGGCAAGTCCGGGATGCGGCCTCAGCCGACCGTTCGCCGGCTCGATCGGCCCGACAGCGCCGCTGGCCTGCACCGATGAGCGAGTGCGAGATCTTGGCCTGAATTCGGGCGCGAACGAACGGCGGAGGCGGCGGGGCATTTCCTCCCCTGTTCTCCATTGACGCACGTCTTCCTGGGGACAGAATCCGTGATCAGGAATACCCGTCACAGCGGATCAAGCCCGCCTCGGACGAAATCGGCATATGCTCGTTCGCCATTCCCGACGGTTTGGCCTTAAAAGGACTCAACACGTCACCCTTTTCCCAGCATCCTGGCCAGCAGGATCAATACAGGAGGTGCTTAAGTGAGCGACACCCATACGGACGTGATCTTCAAGCAGAAGGGCCGCGTGACGACAACGCGCGTACTGCCCCCGGAGGGAACGCGCCGACGGTTCGAAAGCTCGCAGGAGGGGACCGGTACGCTGGCCGGCCACAGCGTCAAGGCGATCATCACCTACACGTCGACCTCGGTCAGTCAGGATTCCTTCACCGGAGAGGCGTACGGCATCCTGACTGCTCAGGAGGGAGGCGACGTGGTCCTCTGGCACGCCGAAGGCGCCACCCGCCGGGTGGCGGGTGCGGACGAGCTCATCTGGCGCGGGTACGCGGTGCTGGAAAGCCAATCGCCGAAGTTCAGCGAACTGCACGGCACCATCCTGGACACGGTCATCCGTGTCGGGGACGACGGAGCGGTCTCGATTCGCTCCATTCGGTGGAAGTGATGCTCAGCAGGTGATCCGCGGTCTTGCCGGCAGAGCGATGTCGTCGGACCTCTGCCGGAGGCCGGGACAAGGTGGTCGGGGGGGGGGGGGGGGGGGGGGGAAGACCCCCCACCCTCCCCCCCCCCCCCCCCCCTTCCCCCCCCCCCCCCCCCCCCCCCCCCCCCCCCCCCCCCCCCCCCCCCCCCCCCC
>NZ_JBVJCD010000052.1:36350-42177 GCF_055588985.1 Streptomyces sp. NPDC041970 | reverse complement strand
GAGAACGCCCGCTGGCGGCTCCTCAACGGTCTCGACGACATCAGCCTCACCCTTCAGAACGAAGCGGACATCGCGGCCTACGAGAGCACCCGCCCAGCCTTCAAGCCGCGGACCCGTGAGCCGGCGGCCGCCCGCCCCGGCGACGCGTCCGCCGCCGCGGGCCGGGGCTGACGCGGGGGCCGGTCCGTCCTCGGGCGCCGTCGCACGGGCCGAGGACATCGAGGGCACGGCGCGGTCGACGTCCGTGCGGGAAACGCTGAGGGAGTACGGGTCCGTGGGCAAGCACGTCATCATCATCGGCGGAGGCGCCACCGGGGTGAGCCTCTTCTCCAGGCTCTCCGGTGCGGCCGGCGTCGCGTCCGTCTCCGTCGTCGACCCGAACCCCGTCGGGCTGGGGACGGCGTTCGGGACCACGGACCCGCTGCTGCTGTGCAACACCTCCGTGGACGTCACCTCCCTGGATCCCGACGGTGAGTCGGACCTGCTCCGCTACCTCGCCGGGCGCGGCTGGCCCGTGCACCGCGACGACTTCGTCCCCCGGTACCTCGTCGGCCAGTACTGCCGCGAGCGCTACCTCGAACGGCGGCGCGCGGCCGAGCAGGCCGGCGTCCGGGTCCGCCACCACCGGGCCAGGGCGCGGGCGGTCGTGCCGACCGGCGGCGGAGGGTACGCGGTGGAGCTCGGCGACGGGCGGCGGATCACCGGCACCGACGTGTTCCTCTGCCCCGGCCTGGACCGCCCGGTCGTCCCCGACGTGGTGCGCGACCACCTCGGACACCCCGCGCTCACCGCCTCCGCCTACCCGGTCGAGGCGCTGCGCGGCCTGCCCGAGAACGCGCGGGTGCTCGTCCTCGGCAGCAAACTGGCCGCCGTCGACGCCGCCCTGGTCCTCGGCCGCGCCCGGCGCAGGATCGTGATGGCGTCGGGCTCCGGAGCGCTGCCCGCCGTCCGCACCCGCCTGCGGCGGCCGCGCAGGCCCCGGCTCGACCCCGCCGCCTGGCGGGCGCTCTCCCCTGACTCGCCCGCCCTCGACCGGGAGGTGGCCCGCCTGGTGCTGGCCGCCGTCGGCCCGGCGGGGCACGGCGCCGCCCTCCGTACGCAGACCAGCGCGGCGACGCTCCCCGCCGAGCGGCTGGCCGAGGAGCTGGAGATCGCCGCGACCGGCCGGGCGCACTGGCAGGACGCCGTCGCGGAGATCATCCAGGCGATCAACGACGTCTCGGCGGGCTGGGCGCACACCACCCGGACCGCCGTCCTGCACCGGTACCGGCACCTCGTCGCCCGGTACATCTCCGCCATCCCGGTGCGCAACGCCCGGCTGCTCCTCGGGTACCTCACCGACGGGACGCTCTCCGTCGTCCCCGGCCTCCCGCGCGGCGTCGACCCGGCACGGGACGGCGGCGGGTGGCGGGTTCGCTGGGACGGGGCGCCCGCCGAGCACTTCGACCACATCGTCTGCGCCACCGGCTACCACAAGCCGGCGCTCCGCCGCCTCCCGGACGGGACCCTGCGCCTGGACGGCGCCCCCGGAGCGGGCGCGGACCCGTACATCTCCGGCGATCTGCGCGTGTGCGACCCGCTGACCGGGAAGCCCGAGCGGATCTGGGTGCTCGGCGCCGCCTCGCACCGGCGCACGGCCATCGTCAACTACCTCAACACGGCCGCCCACCAGAGCAAGGCCGTCGCGGAGCGGTTCGCCGCCGCGGAGCCCGAGACCACGTCATTCGCAGGAAGGCTCGCATGATGTTCATCCTTGTCGACCCCGTCTCCACCGGCAGGGCCCTGGCCGAGGCGTTCCGCGAGGAGGGGGCCGACTGCCTGCACCTCTACGACGCCTCGCTGCGGGACGCCTACGACGCCGACGACGCGCCCCGGACCATGGTCCACGAGGACCTGGCGAAGACCCTGGAAGCCGTCGGGGAGCTGCCGGTGACCGCGGTGATCGCCGCCAGCGAGTTCGGGGTCCTGCTCGCCGACGAGCTCGCGGCGGCCCTGGGGCTGCCCCACCACCGGCCCGAACTCGCCGCCGCCCGGCGCGACAAGGAGCTGATGGTCCGCGCCCTGGAGCAGGCCGGGGTGCCCGCGGCCCGCACCGCCTCGGTCCGCACCGAGCACGAGCTGGACCGCGTGCTCGGCGACTGGGACAGCTACCCGGTGATGGTGAAGCCGCGCAACAGCGCGGGCAGCGACGGCTGCGTGATCTCCCCGGACCGGCCCACCGCGCTCCGGGCGTTCCGCGACATCGTCGACCGCCGCAACCTCATGGGCGAGGTCAACGAGGACGTCCTCGTCCAGGAGTTCCTGACCGGCACGCAGTACATCGTCAACACGGTCAGCCTGGAGGGCCGGCACCTGGTCGGCGACGTGTACGCGGAGCGCATCGACCACGTCGAGGGCGCGCCCGTGCTCCGCCACATCATCTCCCGCCCGTTGCTGGAGCCGGCCGAGGCGGGCCTGGTCGACTACGTGCTGGAGTGCCTGGACGCGCTCGGCGTCCGCGAGGGCGCGGCCCACACGGAGGTGATGCTGACCCCGGCCGGGCCGCGCCTGGTGGAGGTCAACTCCCGCGTCATGGGGCCCTCGCTGGCCCCGGACCCGTACCACGCGGCCTTCGGGTACAGCCACCAGCACCTGGTGGTGGAGCGCTTCCTGCGGCCCGAGGAGTTCGCCCGCCGCTTCGAACTGCCCTACACCGCCGGGCGGACCATGGCCAAGATCTTCCTGCGGCCGCACCGTCCGGGCGTCCTGCGCTCCATCGACGGGGCCCGGGTGCTGCGGCGGATGCCCGGCTTCCACAGCATCGACCGGCTGCCCGCGGTCGGCGAGGCGGTCAAGGACCGGCACCTGACCACCGGGGCGTGCGGGATCGCCTACCTGGTGCACGAGGACGAGCAGTTGCTGCTCAGCTCGCTCGGAGTCGTGCACGCGCTGGAGGACTCCGGCGGCTTCTACCAGTTCGCCGACGAGGACTGATGCCCGTGCCGATCGTCCTCACCCTCGCCTCCGTCCTCCTCCAGGCGTGCGCCGAGGGCTTCCTCTCGGGGCGGCTCGACGTGACGGCCAGCCTGCGCTTCTCCGTCCTGGCCTTCCTGGCGGCGACGCTCACGTTCACCGCGGTCACCTGGGTGCGGGGGCGCACCCGGACCGGGCCGCCGGCCACCGCCGCGCACCGGGGGCGGGTGCGCGGGCTGCTGTGGCAGATGAACGCCGCCAGCGCGGTGACGTTCCTGGGCTTCTACCTGGCCATGGCGTGGGTGCCGGCCGCGCTGGCCGCCAGCCTGGTGGCCGGGGTCGGCCCGCTCGCGGTGGTGGTCATGGACGCCGTCCGGGGGGCGAACGCGAGCGGCGCGGCGGGCTGGGCGCGCGCCGTCCTCCTGCTCGGGGTGTCCCTGGCGACCGCCGCGTGCATCCACCCGAGCCCGGTCCTGTCGGCCGGGTACCTGGTGTACGCGGGCGGGGCGCTGGCCGTGCTCGCCGGGTTCGGCGCGGCGTACCTGGCGGTGGCCTCGCGCCGGCTGGGGGCGCTGGGCGTGGACCCCACGCGGGTGATGGCGCACCGGTTCCACCTCACGTACGTGCTGGCCGGAGCGGCCCTCGTGCTGCGCGGCGGGGGCGGTGCGTCGGAGCTGTCGCTCGGCGCCACGGCGCTCGCGGCGCTCGTGGGCGTGGTGGTCCCGCTGTACCTGCTCCAGATCAGCGTCCAGCGCTGCCCGCCCATCGTCACCATGGTCCTGCTGACGGCCCTGCCGGGGCTGACGTATGTGGCGCAGGTGGCGTTCGGGGACGCGTTCCGGCCGGCCGCGGCCGTGATGGTGGCGGTGCTGGTCGCCCTGACCGTGGGCTTCGCCCTGCTGGAGGGGCGCACCGCGCGCGCCGCCCGGCCCGATCCCGACCCCGGCGTGCGGGCGGCTCCGGAGACCTCCGCGCTCCCCGTCCCCCGACGTCCGATTCCCTGATCTGAGGAGATGCGCATGACCACGGTCCTCGTCATCGGCGGAGCCGCGCCGAGAGAGTCCGGCTTCGTCCGGGACATCTGCGAAAGGGCGATGGACCAGTTCCTGGCCCGGAACGCCGAGGTGGTCCTCACCGACACCAAGGAGAACCTGGACGCCGCCCCGGAACTCGTCGCCAGGGCGGCGGGCGCGTACGAGCTGGACTACGCCGACGCCGCCGCCTGCCGCGACTGGGCGACCGCGTTCGCCCGGCGCACCCGCGTCGACGCGGTGGTCGGCTACCGCGAGTACGCCGCCCTCGGCGTGGCCGAGGCGGCGGCCGCGCTCGGGCTTCCGGGCAACGCCCCCGAGGCCGTGAGCCGGGTCCGCACCAAGGACGAGTGCCGCGCGTTCCTGCGGCGCCACGGCATGAGGCAGCCCGAGGTGGCGCTGTGCGCCACCGAGCGGGAGGCGCTGGACTTCCTGGCGGCCCACGGGCCCGAGGTGGTGGTCAAGCCCCGGCGCGGCTCCAGCAGCGAGGGCGTGCGGGCGGTGTCCGACCCGGCGGCGATGGCCGCCGCGTTCGCCGAGGCCCTGGACACCGAGGGGCTGGTGCTGGTCGAGGAGTTCGTCCGGGGCGACGAGTTCAGCGTCGAGGGCCTCTTCGAGGCCGGCGTCCCGCACGTGCTGGCGGTGACCCGCAAGCACCTGGCGGCCGGGGGGTTCGTGGAGATCGGGCACGTCATGCCCGCGCCGCTGCCCCGTCCGGTGGAGGCGGAGGTCCGGGACGCGGTGGTCCGGGCGCTGGGCCTGCTGGGCCTGGGCCGGGGGCACTTCCACGTCGAGTGCTGGGTCACGGACGAGGGCGTGGTGCTGGGCGAGGTCCACGCCCGGCAGCCCGGCGACTGGCTGCACGCGATGCTGGAGTGGGTCCATCCGGGCCTGGAGCTCTACGGCCGCTGGCTCGACGACCTGCTGGGCGTCCCGGCCGCCGCCGCCCTCGCACCGCGCCCGGCCCGCGGGGCGGCCGCCCGCTTCCTGGCCCCGCCCCCCGGCGTGGTCGAGGCGGTCCACGGCTGGGACGAGCTGAGCGCCCACCCCGCCCTGCTGGCCTCCTCCTGTGAGCTGCCCCCCGGCACGGCCGTCCGGCCCGTCTCCTCCAACCTCGACCGGTACGGAGCCGTCGTCGTCGGCGCCGAGGACGCCGCCGCGGCCGACGCGCTCGCCGCCCGGCTCCTGGCCGGGCTGCGCGTCGACTTCCGCGCGTGAACCGCCGCCGCCTCCCGCGGCCGGAGTCTCCGGCCGCGGGAGGCGGCGAGGATCGATCAAGGACGGCACGGGGAGGGGCGGGCCTAGTGTCGCCCGCGTCAGGACTACCAGCACGCGAAGGGTGAACGACCGGACATGATGACCGAACCGGTGAACCTGCAGAAGACCATCGACTCCTTCAGCGAACTGTGGAGCCCGCGCATCGTCGCCCAGTTCAACGCCTACGACGTCCGGGTGGCGAAGTTCCACGGCGAGTACATCTGGCACACCCACCAGGACACCGACGAGCTGTTCATCGTGGTGGCCGGGGAGCTGGTCATCCACCTGCGCGAGGACGGCGCGGAGCGCTCCGTGCGGCTCGGCCGGGGCGACGTGTACGTGGTGCCGCGCGGCACCGAGCACAAGCCGGTGTGCGACGAGGAGTCCCACATCCTCATGGTCGAGCCCACGGGGACGCTGTCGGTGGGGGACACCCACGAGGAGGTCCCCGACTACGTGGACGCGACCACCGGGCACCACATCGCCTGAGCGGCCGGGGCCGGGGGGGGGGGGGGGCGCGGGGGGGGGGGGGGGGGGGCCCCCCGGGGGGGGGGGGGGGGGGGGACGGGATCCCGAATGAAGACGGA
>NZ_JBVJCD010000052.1:0-36341 GCF_055588985.1 Streptomyces sp. NPDC041970 | reverse complement strand
TCCCCCCCCCCCCCCCCCCCCCCCCCCCCCCCCCCCCCCCCCCCCCCCCCCCCCCCCCCCCCCCCCCCCCCCCCCCCCCCCCCCCCGCGACCGGGTCAGGCGGCCGCGGCCTCCCGGCGGCGCCGCGCGGCGAGGAGCTCCGTACCGACGGCGTCCAGCACCTCGTCCTCGATCTCCCGCAGGTAGTGGTGGCCGCCGGAGAAGACCCGCACCCGCGCGCCCGCGGTGGTGGCCGCCTCCCACAGCGGCAGCTCCACGACGGGGCACGTGTCGTCGCCGTCGCCGGCGTACACCGACAGGGGCGCGCGCAGCGGGGTCAGCCGCTCGGGCCGGTAGCGGTCCAGCAGCGCCAGGTCCGCCCGCAGCGGCGGCAGGATCAGCGGCAGCAGCTCCCGGTGGTCGTAGACCGCGGCGTCCGGGCCGCCCAGCCGGCGCATCGCCGCGACCAGGTCGTCGTCGTTCAGCCGGTGCCGGTGCTCCCCGTCGATCCGGTGCGGCGCGGGCCGCGCGGAGACGAAGACGTGCTCGGCCGTGAAGCCGTCCTCGCGCTCCAGCCGTCCGGCCACCTCGTACGCCAGGCCCGAGCCCATGCTGTGCCCGAAGAAGGCCATCGGCACGTCCAGCAGCGGCCGGAGCACCTCCGCCACCAGGTCGGCCATCTCGGCCATGTCCCGGATCGGCTCCTCGTCCAGCCGGTCCTGCCGCCCCGGATACTGGACGGCGATCAGCTCCACCCCGGCCGGGAGCCGGCCCGCCCAGCTCCCGAAGGAGCCGGCGGTGCCGCCCGCGTGCGGCAGGCAGACGAGCCGGCTGAGGACGGGCCCCTCCGGTGCGAAGCGTCGTAGCCAGTTGCCCATGGTCGTCACTCCTCTGTCCGTGCGCTCGCGCGCAGTTCTTCGAGCGCCTCGCCGAGCCGGTTGATGCCGTCGGCGACGGCCCACTCGTCGGAGCTCAGGCTCAGGCGTATGCAGCGTCTGCCGTGCGTGCTCAGGAACGGCGTGTCCAGCGGTTCGACGAAGAAGTGGCGTCCGGGGACGATGAACATCCGCCGCCGCTTCAGGTACTCGTACAGCTCCACGTCGTCGAACCAGTCGTGGTCGATGACCAGCCAGCAGAACATCCCGCCGTCGCTGGAGTGCAGCCGCCAGTCGAGCGAGTCCGGCATGGACTCGGCCAGCAGCTCCTCGGCCATCGCCCGCTTGGCCTTGTAGTACGGCCGGATGTACTGCTTGGTGAGGACGTCGATCTCCTGGGTGGCCAGCGCGCGTTCGACCACGGCCTGGAGCAGTTGCGGCGCGTGCAGCGTCGCGTTCGCGATGAACGACACCATCGGGTCGATCAGCTCGGCCGGGCCGATCGCGAAGGCGATCCGCTCGCCGGGCAGCCCCGCCTTCGACAGGGTGAAGAGGTTGAGCACGTGCGAGTGCAGCACGGGGGCGAGCCGGGTCTGGACGACTCCGGGGAAGGGCTCCCCGTACGCGTGGTCGATCACCAGCGGTACGTCCCGCTCCTCGGCCGTCGCGACCAGCGCCTTCAGTTCGGCGGCCTCGACGCTGCTGCCGGTCGGGTTGGCGGGGTTGGAGAGCAGCATCATGCCCATGCTGCTCTGCCGGGCCAGCGCCGCCGTGTCCACGGCGTAGCGGAAGGAGTGCGGGCCCTCCTCGACGATCAGGGGCTCGACGCCGACGATGCCGCCGGGGTCCGGGCTCAGCCCCTGGTAACCGGTGTAGTCGGGCAGGCGGGGCAGGACCAGCGGCCGCTGCGCGCCGTCCGCGTCCGGGCCGGTGAACAGGCTGGTCGCCACGTACGACAGCATCTGGCTGCCGGGCCCCACGACGACGTTCTCGGGCCCGATCGACCAGCCGTAGGTGAGGTTGAAGTACTCCACGACGGCGTCCACGAGGCCGGTGGCGCCGCGCGAGGGGCCGTAGCGGGTGCTGGACTCGACGAACCGGTCGTCCAGGGCCTCCTGGGTGAGCCGGCGCCAGGCGGCGACGACCTCGGGGATGTGCGAGGGGTTGCCCGGACTGAGGTTGAGCCATTCGCCGTCGCTCGCGTCCCGGCCGGCCGCGGCGATGTCCTCCATGATGCTGCGGATTCCCGACAGGCGGGACATCTGCCGGCCCCGACTCGATAGCTGCACTGAGGGGTCTTCCTGTAGTGGTGGGAGAGGGACGGCGAACGCCGGGGCCGGGGCCGTCGGGCCCTGGCCCCGGCGTTCGCCGGTACGGTCCGGCGGTGGGCCGGGGGTCAGGCGGCCGAGAGCGTCGACTCGATGTGCTCGGAGATCTCCGCGACCGTGGACTTGCGGAAGAGCTGGTCCATCGGGACCTCGACGGAGAGCTCGGAGAGGATCTCCCGCTGGATCCTGGCCATGATCAGCGAGTGGCCGCCCAGGCTGAAGAAGTCGTCCGTGTCGGAGAACTCCTCCAACTTCAGTTCACGGGCCCAGATGGCGTGGATCTTCGAAGCGATCACGTTCGGTGTTCCTTTCGGGTGCAGGGGGGAGCGACGGGGTCAGTTGGCGGTCCAGCCGAACGGCGTGCCGTGGTTGTTCTCGGTCCGGATGCGGTTGTGGTCGTAGCGGTTCTCACCGGCCACGAGGACGCTGCCGTACTCCGACAGGTCGAACGTCGCGCCGTGGGCGCTGAAGGAGTCCTGGTCCGGGTAGACCCGCACGTGCGTGGGGACGTAGCGGCTGGCGATCGCGAAGCGGGTCTCGCGCTCGGTGGTGTTCGGGGTGGAGCCGTGCACGCAGGAGGCGGTGAAGATGACGGCCTCGCCGGGCTTCATCTCCAGCTCGACGACGTCCTCGGGACGCGGCTCCCAGTCGGGGTCGATCTTGAAGTCGGCGAAGTCGTAGCCGAAGAAGCCGGTGTTGGCGTGGGCGACGTCGTAGTCCGAGCTGCGGCCGGCCTCGGTGGACTTGTGCTCGTCGAAGATCCAGTCGCGCTGCGAGCCGCGGACGAACTTCATGCAGGCGGTGTCCTTGGTGGCCGGCGTGAAGGTCGTCCAGACGGTGATGTCGATGTACGCGTTCCACTCCGACTCGGTCGGCAGGAGCTGCGGGTTGCCGTTGGCGTAGCTGTAGTCGCGGACCTGGTGCCACTCGGTCGCCTTGGCGCCGGGGAACTTCGGGAACCACTCGGTGCGCCAGTTCAGGACGTCCGGGCCGAGGATCGCCGTCAGGTACTTGATGATCGTCGGGTGGGTGACGTGCCGGCTCAGCTCGGGGATGTCGAAGTGCCGGTCGTAGTTGACGCTGTTCTTGTACAGGGCGCGCGAGGAGTCCTGGTTGTTGATGCGGATCTCGCGGATGAGCGCCGCGGCCTCCTCGGGCTCGTACAGCTTGATCGGGCCGGTGAAGCCGTCGACGCTGAACTGCTCGATGTCCGCCTTGATGTCGTCGGGGACGACGGCGTTGCTGGAGATCTGCGCGGTCGGCGTGGGGCGCTGCTGGTCGATGCTCATGAGGATGCTGTTCCTTCGCTCACAGTGGACAGGATCGGGAAGGGGTCTTCGGGGCCGCCCGCGGCGGCGGGCGCGGGGTCAGCCGCGCACCAGGGCGGCCAGGGCCCGGCGGTCGGTCTTGCCGTTCGGGTTCAGCGGGAAGGCGTCCAGGACGGTGAAGCGCTGCGGGACCATGTTCCGGGGCAGGGTGTCCAACAGGTCGCGGTAGAGGGCGCGGGTGTCGAGCGCGTCCTCGGCGGGCAGGACGAAGCCCACCAGGCCCGGTTCGCCGGAGGCGTCCGGCAGGGCGAGGACCACCGCGTCGTCGACGAGCGGGTGGGAGCGGACGCCGTGCTCGACGTCGCCGAGGTCCATCCGCATACCGCGGATCTTGACCTGGGCGTCGACCCGGCCGACCACGACCAGCTCCCCGTCGGGGGTGGTGTAGCCGCGGTCGCCCGTGCGGTAGATCCGCACCGGGCCGTCGGGGGTGGCCAGTTCCGTGAAGCGCCGGGTGTCGGCGGGCGAGGCGTTGAGGTAGCCGGCGCTCACGCTCAGCCCCGAGATGCAGATCTCGCCGGTCTCGCCGTCCGCCACCTCGTTCAGCTCGTCGTCGAGCAGGCGGATCTCGGTGTTGTACACCGGCGTCCCCACCGGGGTCGCCGCCCCGCGGTAGCGGGGGTAGTCCGCGAGCGGGTGGGAGGTCGCCACGTCCGTGCACTCGGCCACCCCGTACTGGTGCAGCAGGACGCAGGAGTTGCCCTCCTGGGTGGCCCACTCCTCGACGCGGGCCACCGTGAGCGGCTCCCCGCCGATGAAGACGTGGCCGACCCGTGTCAGCGCGTCGGTCCCCAGCGCCCGCTCGTGCTCGATCAGCAGGTACAGGGTGCTCGGCGCGCAGTGCAGTTGCCGGACGCCGTGGGCGCCGATGAGGCGGTAGGCGACGGCCGGGTCGAAGAAGCGGCTCGGCAGCAGGTGGAGGGCGGCGCCGCAGAACAGCGGGGCCATCAGGCCGCGCTGGCTGATGTCGAAGCCGAAGGAGCTGACCGTCAGGCCGCTCGCCCCGGCGTCCAGCCCGTAGGCGACGCGCAGCCATTCGAGCAGGTTGTACCAGCCCTCGTGGCGTACGGCGGTGGCCTTGGGCGCGCCCGTCGAGCCGGAGGTGAACACGACGTAGCACAGGTCGTCGTTGGAGAGGTCGACCACCGGGTCGGTGGCGGGCTGGGCGGCCAGCTCGCCGGCCAGCCGGTCGATGCGGACGAGGTCGCCCGGCGCGCCGCCGATCAGGGCGTGGGTCTCCTCCGACACCACGTTGAGCTTGATCTCCTCCAACTGCCCGACCATGAGCCGCAGCCGCTCGGCGGGGTACGTCGGGTCCAGCGGCACGTACGCGGCGCCGGACTTGAGGGTGCCGAGGATCGCGACCAGCAGGTCGGGCGTACGGTCCAGGCACACGCCGATGACGGAGCCGCGGCCCGCGCCCAGGGCGATGAGGTGGTGGGCGAAGCGGTTGGCCCGTTCGTTCAGCTCGGCGAAGGTGACCTCCTCGCCGTCGCAGGTCAGGGCGGTCCGGTCGGGGTGGCGCCGGGCGTGGGCCTCGAAGACCCGGTGGACGAGCAGGTCTTCCGGCAGCGCCAGGCGCTTGCCTGTGAGGGGCATTCGGTCCGTTCCTCTCCAGTGTCCGGGGCATCCGGGATGCGGGCCCCGCGGGCGGTCAGGCGACTGCTGCGGCCGAGTTGCCGATCAGGACGCTCTCGTCGTACTCGAGCAGGTAGCGGTAGAAGGGGTGGCCGGCCCGGAAGCCCCGGGCGACCAGCCGGCTGACGTTCAGCCGGTACGTGCGCGGCGCGTCCGGCGTGCCCGAGCCCTCGACCGGGACGAAGCCCAGCTCGGCCAGCCGGTCCGCGGCCCGCCGGTCGGCGATCTCCACCACGACGTCGCTCACGTCGTGCGAGACCGCCCACTGGAGGCAGCCCTTGAACAGGCCGCCGAAGGCGCCGAACGGCAGCTCCGGCAGGGCCGCCTCGGCGAACTCGGCGCGCAGCACGGGCCTGCGGCACTGCACCAGCCGGCGGCTCTGCCGCAGGACGCCCTGGAGCGCGGGCCACTCGGTCAGGGGCAGTCCCAGGGGCGAGTAGGCGACGAGTTCCGCGCCGGCGACCAGCTCGCCCTCGACCATGACCAGCATGTGCGCGGTGTGCGGGGCGAAGGCGTCCTCGGCCTGCCGGGCGAGGGGCAGGCCGAACCGGTCGCGGGGATGGCGCCCGCGCAGGTTCTCGATGCCCAACCGGTCGAGGAAGCTGTGCGCCGTGTACACGAAGCAGTCACGGCCGGGGTCCCTCTCGCTTTCGACGAAGGTGAAGTCCATCTCTCGGCTCACAGGGGTGCGGGGCGGTCGGAAGGGGGGTCAGGCGAGGGCGCGGTTGACGGCGGAGGTGACGGCGCCCAGCCGGGCGCTGTCCTCGTCGCCGGCGATCGCGGCGCCGTAGCGGGCCGTGCCGTCCAGGACGATCCGCGCGTACGCGGCGTGCCGGGACCCGAGGCTGTCGTCGAGGGCGTGCCCCGTCAGCTCGGTGATCTCCACCGCGAGTCCGGTGGTGGCGAGGGCGTCGGCGTACGCGGCGGCCGGGTCGGCCCCGGAGCCGGTCAGCCGCTTCTGCCGGCCGTCGCCGTCGACGACCAGGGCGTCGACGGCGGCCCCGTCCCCCTCGCGGGTCGACTGGAACTCCTTGAGCAGCAGCGCGGGCCGCTCGAAGTCGAGGTACATCTGCGCGAAGATGGCCCGCAGCTCCCGGGAGGTCAGCTCGATGCCGTCGCCGTCGGCCACCTGCTGCACCTGCCGGCCCAGCTCCACCCGCATCCCGCGGGGCAGGTCCAGCCCGTAGGCGCTCTTGAGGACGTGGGCCACGCCGCCCTTGCCGGACTGGCTGTTGACGCGGACGACCGACTCGTAGGAGCGGCCCACGTCCTTGGGGTCGATGGGCAGGTACGGGACGTCCCACGGCACCCGGGCGGGGGCGGTGCCCGCCTCGGCGGCCCGGCGCTCGATCGCGGCCAGGCCCTTGGCGATGGCGTCCTGGTGCGTGCCGGAGAAGGCGGTGTACACCAGGTCGCCGGCGTACGGGTGGCGCGGGTGCACCGGGAGCTGGTTGGCGAACTCGACCGTGCGGCGGATCTCGTCGATGTCGGAGAAGTCCAACTGCGGGTCGAGGCCCTGGCTGAAGAGGTTGAGCGCCAGCGTGGCGAGGCAGACGTTGCCGGTGCGCTCGCCGTTGCCGAACAGCGTGCCCTCGATGCGGTCGGCGCCCGCCATGACGGCCAGTTCGGCGGAGGCCACCGCGGTGCCCCGGTCGTTGTGCGGGTGCACGGAGAGGATGACCGCGTCGCGGCGGTCCAGGTTGCGGTGCATCCACTCGACCTGGTCGGCGAAGACGTTCGGCGAGTCGGTCTCCACCGTCGTCGGCAGGTTCAGCGTCACCGGGCGGTCCGGGCTCGCGTCCCAGAGCGCGGTGATGGTGTTCGACACCTGGAGCACGAATTCCGGCTCGGTCACGTTGAACGTCTCGGGCGAGTACTCGAAACGCAGGCGCGTGCCCTTGACGCTCTCGGCCCGGCGGACGATGTGCTCCGCCGAACGGAGCGCCATGTGCTGCACTTCCTCCGCGCTCATTCCGAAGACGACCTCGCGCCACAGGCAGGCGGTCGCGTTGCACAGGTGCACCATGGCCCGGTCCGCGCCCTCGATGGCCTCGAAGGTCCGGTCGATGAGTTCGGGCTTGGCCGGCGTGAAGACGGATATCGTCACGTCGTCCGGAATGCGGTCCTGCTCGACGAGGGTCCGGAGAAAGGAGAAATCCGCGTCGCTGGCCGACGGATATCCGACCTCGATGTCCTTGAAGCCCATGCGCACGAGCAGGTCGAACATCCGGCTCTTGCGCTCGATGTCCATCGGGCTGCTGAGCGCCTGGTTGCCGTCCCGCAGGTCGACCGAGGCCCACAGCGGCGCCCTCACCAGCGACTTCGAGGGCCAGGTGCGGTCCGTCAGCTCATGCGGGAGGCGGGGGCCGGACCGCTCGTAGCGCGGGAAGTTCATGGTGGAACCGCGCTGGGTGTTCCACCATTCCTGGTCCTCACGGCCTGGGCCGACAGGGGTCTTGAGCCGTGACATGGCGAGGGGCGCCGATGGGGCCTCGGTCATTTCATGCCTCCCTTGGACGACTGCTGGGGCGGTGCGGTCAGCGGCGAGTGCGAATGTCTCGACCGGTGATGTCCGAAACCTAGGGGGAGGCGTCCTCGATGCATCCCCGGCCGGTCCTCACGCCCGCCTCAGCCGGTTTTCACCGGGCTGTCCGGCAGGGCGGCCGACGGGTCGGCGGGCTCGTCCGGCCGGGGGACCGGCGGACGCCGGGGCGATATGTCGACGAGTTTCAGCAGCGGCCCCGTCATGGCCGTCGTCACGACCGCCATGACGACCATCATGGAATAGAAGTCCTGGTTGATGAGGCCCATCTCCAGGGCCACGGCCACGATGACGATCTCGGTGAGCCCCCGCGTGTTCATCAGCACGGCGGTCGGCAGGGCCGTGGTGTGGGGCAGCTTGGAGAGCCTGGCGCCGGCGTAGGCGCCGCCGGCCTTGGAGACCACGGCGACCGCGGTGACGGCGACCAGGGTGAGCAGGGCCGTCACGGTGAAGGCGGACAGGTCGACCTTGGCGCCGGCGACCACGAAGTACAGGGGGAGCAGGACGTGTCCCACCTGCTCCATGTGGCGCATGATCTGCGTCCGCATCTCGCCGAGGGCGTTGCGGGGCATGACCGCGCCGAAGGCGAACGCGCCGAAGATGAAGTGGACCCCGATCCACTCCGTGACCGCGCAGGACAGCATGAGCCCCACGACCAGGGCGGGCACGAGCCGTTCGGCCGTCAGCCGCCGCTTGCGGGCCCGCTCGACGAGCGCGCCCAGCAGGGGCCGCACCAGCAGGAGCATGAGGAGCAGGTAGAGCGGCAGCAGCGCCATCCGCCACTGCCCGGCGGCCCCGGCGTACGCGACGACGCCGGCCAGGCAGATCCAGGCGACCAGGTCGCCGACGGCCGCGGCGGCCAGGGTGAGGGCGCCGATGGGGTGCCGGGTCAGGTCCCGGTCCGCGAGGATGCGGGCGAGGACGGGGAAGGCGGTGACCGACATGGCCACCCCGACGAAGAGGACGAACGCGGTCCGGTTGCCGGGGGCGTAGGTGTCGGCCAGCGGGACCGCCAGCGCGGCGCCCGCGGCCAACGGGACCGCCACGGACCCGATGACCACGCCCAGCGTGGCCTTGCGGCGGTCGCGGAGGAAGCCCCCGTCGATCTCGTAGCCGATGATGAACATGAAGACGGCCAGGCCCACGCTGGCCAGGGCCCCCAGGAGGGGTCTCACCTCGGTGGGCAGCACGGCGTCCGCACCCGCCTGGGTGATGATCATCGGGCTGGCGAGCAGGCCGGCGCATATCTCGCCGACCACGGCGGGTTGGCCCACCCGGCGGGCGAGCGCCCCGAATATCCGGGCGGCGCCCAGGGCGAGTGAGAGCGCGAGGAAGAAGTCCGCGACAGTGTTTCCGGTCATGGCGAAGCTCCGTGAGGACGCAGAGGGAAGGGAAGCGGGAAGGGGTGGGGCGGGGCGGTCAGGCGGCCAGCGGGCGCGCGGGCACGCCCGCGGAGGCCGGCGCGTCGCTCGGCGACGGCCGTGCGCCGGCGGCGCCGTCCGGGTCGGGCACCTGAGCGCAGTACGTCTTCACCAGCGGGTGAATCGCGTACCGGCCGGGCTCCGGCTGGAGCAGGAGGTGCTCGTCGACCAGCTCCTCGAGCATCTGCTCGGCGACGAAGGGCGGCAGACCCGCCAGCGCGGAGGCGGCCCCGACGTCGGTGCGGTCCCCCTCGATCGTGCCGAGCCTGCGCAGCAGCCGCTGCTGTCCGGCGTTCAGATGGCGGTACGACGCGTCGAAGCAGGCGGTGAGGCCGCCGTGCTCCGTCTGCAGCTCCGCGAGCCGCAGCGCGGGATCGGCGAGCCGCTCGGCCAGGTGCCACAGCGGCCAGGAGGGCCGCCGGCGCAGCCGCGCGGCGGCGGCGGAGACCGCCAGCGGCAGGTCGCCGCAGTGCTCCAGGACGCCGTTGACGGCGTCGGGCACGGGCTTGGGGTGCCGGTTGCCGAGCACCAGGCAGAACAGCGCGTACGCCTCCTGCCGGGGCATGGGGTCCAGGGACAGGACCAGGGCGGGGTTCAGGGCGGTCATGGTCAGCCGGCGTCGGCTGGTGGTCAGCGTCAGACAGCCCTCCCCCGCCGGGAGCAGGGGCCCGATCTGCTCGGTGTCGGCGGCGTTGTCCAGGACGACCAGGACGCGCCGCCCGGTGGTGCGGGCGCGCCAGAGCTGCACCAGGGCCTCCAGGGAGACGGGCAGCTCGTCCTCCGGCAGGCCGGAGAGGGCGAGCAGGCGGCGCAGGGCCGCCTGGCGGCCGAGGGGCGCGCGGTCGCCGTGGTGGCCCCGCAGGTCGAGGAAGATCCGGCCGTCCGGGTACCGGTCGGCGAGCCGGTGGGCGACGTGCACCGCGAGCGCGGTCTTGCCGACGCCGCCCATGCCGTCGACGGACAGCACGCGCCGCGGTCCGGGGCGCGCCCCGTCGGCGAGGAGGGCCGCCACCTCCGCGGCCCGGCCGACGAAGTGCCCGATGTCGGGCGGCAGGCTGTCCGGTGCGGGGGACGCGGCCGGCTGCGTCGGGAGGGCGGGCGAAGACCAGTCGGCGTCCTCGCGGAGCATGAGCTGGTGCACGTCGAGCAGTTCGGGGCCGGGGCTCAGGCCGAGCGACTCGGCCAGCCGGCGCCTGGTCTGCTCGTACACGGTGAAGGCGCGGGACCGGGCCCCGGAGCGGTACAGGGCGAGGACGTACTGGGCGACCATGCGCTCGCGCAGCGGATATTCGGCCACCCAGGCGGCGAGTTCGCTGACGAGGCTCTTGTGTTCGTTGCGGGAGAGTTCGAGGTCGATGCACTCCTCCGCGACGGAGAGTCGCATCTCGTTCACCCCGGCGACCTGGGCCTGGAGGGCGGCGCTCTCGATTCCGGAAAGCATCGGGCCGGTCCACAGGGAGAGCGCCGCGCGGAACTCGGCGATGGCGTCCCGTTGGCGCTGGTGGCCGAGATGGGACCGGGCCTGCGCCAGGTGGCGGTGGAATTCCCGGAGATCGAACCTGGCTTCGCCGATGTCGAGCTGGTATCCGTCGGCGGCGGGAGTGATCAGGGCGCCACTGGGCGCGACTATGTTGCGCAGGTCGGACACCGCGTTGCGGATCTGTTTGCCCGCCGTGCTCGGGGGCGCGGTCCCCCATACGGCGTCGACGAGACGTGCGATGGATATGCGTCGGCTCTCTGCGGTCAGTAGTGACCCGAGCACGATCTGATGTTTCATTCCTCGCAGGGGCACTGACCGCCCGCTCACCTTGAGCTCCAGCGGGCCGAGCACCCTGAACTCGACTTCGGACATGAAGTTGAGACCCCGATCTTGCATTCCCGAAAGGATGAGCACGATGGCCGTGCGCACGTCACTGGGCGCACGTGGGGGTGAGGAGACGAGCGCCCGCCCGGGGCCGGGGTGGGGCCCTGGGCGGGTCCTGGACCGTGGGCGTCGCCGTCCCCCCGGAGGCGATGCCGAACTGTCCAGTGCGCTTGCTGAGAATGGCGGGAATCAGCCTCTGTTGAGGGACTCCAGGCCATCGGACGACGTACGTGGTGCGGGTGCGGCCGGCTCGGCGGGCCGCACCGTCCCCGGCCGGGGGCGGCCCTGCGTCACAGCGAGCAGGGCGCCGACCAGCATGACGACGGCGCCGGTCAACTGGAGTCCGCTGAAGGACTCGCCGAGGAAGACCACAGCGCAGGTCACGCCGAAAACCGGAACCGTGAACATGATGACGGTCGCGGTCGACGGGCTGACGACGCGCAGCCCGCGGTAGTAGAAGAGGTAGGCCACGGCGGTGGGGCCTATGGCGAGGTAGGCGATGTTCGCCCACGTCACCGACGACAGTGTCGCCCACTCCACGTCCGGCAGGGACGGAACGGCGAAAACCAGTAGGGCGAGGGCGCCGGCGAGGGTGCCGAAGGTCGTCGCCCGCAGCGGGTCCATACCGGCCAGCACCTTCTTCGAGGCGATGCTGTAGACGGCCCAGGAGAGCGCGCCGAGAAGGAAGACGAGGTCTCCGGTCAGCCGGGACCCGCCCGCGTCCACACCGGCGCCTCCCGCGCCGACGAAGAACACCACGGCGCCGGCGACCCCGAGGGCGAGACCACCGAGCCGTGCGCCCGACGCCTTTTCCCGCCCCATCACCAGGAGAATGATCGTGGTGATGACCGGACTCAATACCGGGACGATAATGCTCCCGTCGATCGAGGGGGCCAGGGAGAGCCCCCAGAAGAAGAACAAGTTGTAGGCGAAAACGCCGATGAGACCCACGGCCGCGGCCCGCACGATCTGCCGCCCGGTGAGTGCGGCGCCCTGTGACTTCCGTCCGATGAGAAGGAGCAGAAGAAGCAGGATGAGCGCGCCGCCACCGAATCGGAGAACGGCGGCGACCTGGTGCGGCATATGGCCGACGACCGATTTGGAGCTGGCGAAGGCGCTGCCGAAAAGCGCCATGGTCGTCAGCAGGTACACATAGGCGTTGGCGGATTCGCCGCGTAATTGCGCCTTATTTTTCATGCCGCGTCCCCCATGGACGTCACGGGTGCATCCGCGCGCCCTTGATGATCTTGTCCACCACGTTGCGGGGTCCGTACACGGCCATCCCGACGAGGTCGAGCTGGTCCCGGTGGACGGCTCGCACGGCGGCCCGGTTGTCGCGGTCGTTGTTGGTGGCGAAGAGGTCCGAGGTGAAGACCGACAGGGGTACGGCCCTGCTCACGGCGCGCTGGTGCGAGGTGGTCAGGGCCTCCTTGGCCGCCTCGAAGACCAGGACGGGCTGGCGGAACATGGGCAGGTAGTCCGTGCCGTCGGCGTCCGCGTAGGGTTCGCCGATTACCTCCGGCACCTTCCGACCGATTCCGCTCACCAGAAACGCGGTCATGTTGAGCCGCTGCCACGTCTGGAGATCGTCACGCAGGACGACGGCGATCTTCGTGTCAAAACGAACGGGTTCGTTCACTGGTTCCATGCCGTGAATCCAACCTCGGACGCCTGGACGATGTCTTGTACGATCTTTGCATGGCTGATCGTCCGGAGATCCGCGCTTGGCGTCCCGCACTGGCGGGAATCGCAGAAGTCTTCCACGCCCGCATCACCGACCACGTCTATCCCATGCATACGCACGACTCCTGGACGCTGCTGATTGTCGACGACGGCATGGTCAGATACGACCTGGACCGGCACGAACACGGTGTTCTGGAGCAGATGGTCACCCTGTTGCCCCCGCACGTCCCACATAATGGACGGTCGGTCACCTCGGAGGGGTTTCGCAAGAGGGTCCTCTATTTGGACGGCACGCAGTTGGAGGACAGCCTCATCGGACTGGCGGTCGACAGCCCGGTCCTGGAGGACCCGCTGCTGCGGCGGCGCATCCACCAGCTGCACCGGACGCTGGAGCACGTCGGGGACGAACTGGAGGCGGAGAGCAGGCTGGCGCTCGTGTCGGAGCGGCTGCGCGACCATCTGCGGCGCCGCGTCGAGGAGCGCGCCCCCGTGCGCGACGCCGGCATCGCGCACCGGCTGCGCGACCTCCTGGACGAGAAGTTCGTCGAGGGCGTCAGCCTCCAGGACGCGTCGCAGACCCTGCACGCCCATCCCGCGCATCTCGTGCGGGTGTTCAGCCGGGAGTTCGGCATGAGCCCCCACCAGTACCTGACCAGCCGCCGCGTCGACCTGGCCCGCAAGCTGCTGCTGCGCGGCATGGCCCCGCGCTTCGTGGCGGCCTCGGTCGGCTTCTACGACCAGTCCCACTTCAACCGGCACTTCAAGCGGATGCTGGGCACCAGCCCCGGCCGCTACGTCCGCGGCAACCCGGTCGGGGAGCCGGCCGGGGCGGCGGCCGTCCGGGGCTCCTGACCGACGCGGGGCGCGGGGGCCGCGCGCCCGCCGGGGCGGCCGTTCCCCCGGCTGCGCGTCACAGCGTCCGCCGTACGCCCGCCTGGCGCTCCAGGTCGCGCAGTTGCACGGACAGGTCGCCTTCCACGGCGTCGTGCGCGGGGCCCCGGCGGCCCAGCGGCAGCACCTCCTCGCCCCGCATGTCCTCCAGCATGAGCGCGAACGCGGCGTACATGGCCACGCCCGCGAGGAGCAGGCCGAGGGCCCCGGAGACGGGGCCGAGCCAGTCCGCGCCGGTCAGGTTGAGGAGGGCGGCCGCCGCGAAGCGCGGCACGGCCGCGCAGAGCACGAACCACATCACGCGCTTGCGGTGCGCGACGGTCGCCATCAGCAGGGCGAAGAAGGCGAACACCAGGTTGAGCACGCCGAGCGCCTCGGCGCCCGCCGGCGGATCGAGGGCCAGCACCAGGGAGCTCGCCAGCCAGGTCCCGGAGAAGCACGCCATGAGCGTCGCCGCCAGCACGTCCCGCGCACCGAACGCCAGCACGCTGACGATCAGTTGGAGGACGAAGGCCGGCAGGATCGTCAGGGCGACCGCGCGGTGGGCGTCGTCGCCCAGGAAGCCCAGTTGCAGGCTTCCGACCATGACGGAGGCGATCGCCACCGCGAAGAAGCCCAGCGGCATCGGGGACGCGATGGGGCGGAGGGTGATACGGGTCATCGACCGCAGGTCCGGTTCGAAACGCCTGCCGGCCGGCTCCCCGGACGACGCGGTACTGCTGGTCATGGGTGACTCTCCTGTCGGTCGGTGCGCACGCCGCGGTCGCCCGGCGCGGTGGTCCGGGCGCGCTCGGGCACGGGCCAGCGGGGCGACCGCCCCTCTCCGGCGCGGCCGCGGCCGGCTGCCGCGAGTCGTCGGTCATGGTCCGCCTCCCGCTGTCCGGTACGTGTTCGGTGCGGGCGACGGTAGGCGTCCGGGCGGCGGGCGGGTTGTCCCGGAGCGCATGGCGGGGTGCTCGGCAGCGCACGGGGCGACGGGCCGCGCCCGTGTGCGTTCTGGAGCAAGTCCGCGTGCGCCCACGGGCACGGCCGGCCGGCCGGCCGCCCCTAGCCTCTCGCGGACGGCGTGCGCCGACGAGCACCGAGGAGAGACATGGATGTGAGCGAGCAGGCCGACGTGGTGGTCCTGGGCCTGGGGCCCGGAGGCGAGTACGTCGCGGGGGAACTGGCGGCGGCCGGGCTGGACGTGGTGGGCGTCGAGGCGGAGCTGGTCGGGGGCGAGTGCCCGTACTGGGGGTGCGTGCCCAGCAAGATGATGGCCCGAGCCGGGAACCTGCTCGCCGAGGCGGGCCGGGCCCCCCTGCTCGCGGGCGAGGTGTCGGTGACCCCCGACTGGGGCCGCGTCGCGCGGCGCATCCGCGACGAGGCCACCGACGACTGGAACGACCGGGTGGCCGCCGACCGCCTCACGGCGAAGGGCGGCCGGCTCGTGCGCGGGACGGGGCGGCTCACCGGCCCCCGCCGGGTGGCGGTCGGCGGGCGGACGTTCCGGGCCCGGCGGGGCGTCGTCCTGGCCACCGGCACCCGGCCCCGCGTCCCCGCGATACCGGGGCTGGCGGAGACGCCGTACTGGACCAACCGGGACGCCATGGCGGCCGGGGAGCTGCCGGACTCGATGATCGTGCTCGGCGGCGGCGCCATCGGCGTGGAGCTCGCCCAGGTCTTCGCCCGCTTCCGGTGCGCCGTCACCGTGGTGCAGGGGCAGGACCGGCTGCTGGCCCAGGAGGAGCCCGAGGCCGGGGAGCTGGCCGGGAAGGTCCTGCGGGAGGACGGCGTCACCGTCCTCCTCTCCGCCCGGACCCTGCGGGTCGACCACGACGGCGCCGGCTTCGCCGTCCATCTGGAGGGCGCGCCGGCGCCCCTGCGCGCCGAACGGCTCCTCGTGGCCACCGGGCGCCGGGCCGACCTCGCCGCGCTGGGCGTCGAGACGGTGGGCCTGGACCCGACGGCGCCGGCCGTGCCGACGGACGGCCGGATGCGCGCGGGGGAGGGGCTCTGGGCGATCGGCGACGTCACCGGCCGCGGCAACTTCACGCACGTGTCGATGTACCAGGCGGAGATCGCCCTGCGGGACGTCCTCGGGACGCCCGGACCCGAGGCGGACTACCGCGCGCTGCCCCGCGTCGTCTTCACCGACCCCGAGATCGCGGCCGTGGGGCTCACGGAGCGGCAGGCGCGCGACCGGGGGCTGCGCGTGCGCACCAGCCTGCTGCCGATCGCCTCCTCCACCCGCGGCTGGATCCACGGCCGGGGGAACGACGGGTTCGTCAAGCTGGTCGAGGACGCCGACCGGGGCGTGCTGGTCGGGGCGACCTCGGCGGGGCCGGCGGGCGGCGAGGTGCTGTACGGGCTGAACGTCGCCGTCCACGCGGAAGTGCCGGTCGAACGCCTCCGGCACATGATCTACACCTATCCGACCTTCCACCGCACCGTGGGAGCCGCACTGGGAGCCCTCCGCTGAACCGGCCCTCCTCCGGTGCGGCCCGGCCGACCGGACGGCGGCTCGGGGGCGCCGGGGGCCGCATGGCGGGCCGGGACCCCGGCGAACCGCACCGGACGGCCACCTCGCTGGAACTCCTCTTCGACCTCTGCTTCGTCATCGCGGTGGCGCAGGCGTCCGCGAGCCTGGGCGACGCGGTGGCCGACGGGCACTGGCTCACCGGCTCGCTCCGCTTCGCGCTGGTGTTCTTCACCATCTGGTGGGCGTGGATGAACTTCACGTGGTTCGCGTCGGCCTACGACCCGGACGACGTCCCGTACCGGTTGGCGGTGCTGGTCCAGATCACCGGGTCCCTCATCCTCGCCGCCGGGGTCCCGCGCGCCTTCGAGGACGGCGACCTGCGCGTCATCACGCTGGGGTACGTCGTCCTGCGCACGGCCCTGGCCGCCCTGTGGCTGCGCGCCGCGCGATCGGACCCCGCGCGGCGGCGGACGGCGCTCCGCTTCGCCGCCGGGGTGACCGCCTGCCAGATCGGCTGGGTCGGGCTGCTCCTCGCGCCGGACCCGGTGCGGCTGCCGGTCGTCGTCGCGCTGGTCGCCGCCGAGCTGTCCGTCCCGGTGTGGGCGCAGTCGGCCGGGATGACCCCGTGGCACCCGCGCCACATCGCCGAACGCTACGAACTGTTCACCCTCATCGTGCTCGGCGAGTCCGTCGCGGCCGCCGCCGCGGCGGTGCGCGGCGCCTTCGACCGGGGCCACGACGCGGGGGAGCTGTACCTGCTGGCGGCGGGCGGCCTGCTCATCGTCTTCGCCCTGTGGTGGCTCTACTTCGCCCGGCCGGCGCACACGCTGCTCGCCACGACGCACCAGGCGCACCGGGCGCGGTTCACGTGGGCGTACGGCCACTACCTGGTCTTCGCCTCGGCGGCGGCCGAGGGGGCCGGCCTGGCGGCGTACGCCGAGCTGACCGCCCGCGCCGGGGGCCCGCCGCCGGCGGCGGGCGTCGCCATCACGCTGCCCGCGGCGGTCTTCCTGATCACCGTGTGGGTCGTTCACGTCCGGCCGCACCGGTGCGGCCGGGTCGAACGGTTCGCGTTCCCCGTCGGCGCGGCCGCCGTGCTGGGGGCCGCCTTCCTGCCCGCGCCCGCCCTCGTCGCCGGTCTGTCGGCGGCGGCCCTGGCCGCCGTCGTCACGGTGGCCGACCGGGGCGGTCGGGCGCGGCGGTGAGCGGGGCGCGCGGCCGCGCGGACGGATGCGCCATCCGTCCGCGCGGCCGGTGCGCCCTCGGTCAGCCCGTCGCCCGGACCGCGTCGAGGATCACAGCGGCCACGTCCTTCGGCCGGGAGACGGCGACCGCGTGCGACGCGCCCTCGATCTCGACGACGGTCGCCCCGGCGCGCTCGGCGCCGAACCGCTCGACCTCGGGGTTGATGGCCTGGTCCGCCCCGGCCACCACGGCCCAGGACGGCTTGGTCCTCCACGCGGCCGCGGTGGCCGTCTCCTCGAACGCCGAGGCGGCCAGCGGCCGCTGGGTCAGGGCCAGGACCTCGGTGACGTCGGCGGGCACGTCGGCGGCGAAGACCGACGGGAACGCGTCGGCGGCGATGGTGACCTCGACCGCGGGGCCGCCGCCCTCGACGGGGTACGTCCACTGCTTCAGGTTGCTCACCAGCGGCGAGGCGGGGAAGCGCCCCTGGAGCTCGCCGAGGCTCTCGCCCTCCTCCAGGACGTAGGCCGCCACGTAGACCAGGCCGACGACGTTCTCGACGGCGCCGGCCACGGTGATCAGCGCCCCGCCGTAGGAGTGGCCGACCAGCACGACGGGGCCGTCGATCTGGGACGCCACGGACGCGACGTACGCGGCGTCGGCGGCCAGGCCGCGCAGCGGGTTGGGCGGTGCGATCACCGGGACGCCGTGGCCGCGGAGCTCCGCGACGACCCCGGCCCAGCCGGCCGAGTCGGCGAACGCCCCGTGGACCAGGACGACGGTGGGGGTGGAGGCGGAGGTGGGGGTGGTGGTCATGACGGGTGTCTCCTCGTGGTCAGCGGGTGTGCAGGGCGGTGCGCAGGGTGCTCACGGCCAGCGTGATGGCGGCCTCGGCCGCGTGGGTGCCGCGCAGGGCGTTGAGCATCACGAAGTCGTGGATGGCGCCCTGGAAGCGGACCGAGGTGACCGCGACGCCCGCCTCGCGGAGCTTGTTGGCGTACGCCTCGCCCTCGTCGCGCAGCACGTCGGCCTCGCCGGTGATCACCAGGGCCGGCGGCAGCCCCGCGAGCTGTTCGGTGGTGGCGCGCAGCGGGGAGGCGGTGATCTGCGCCCGCTCGGCCTCGTCGGTCGTGTACTGGTCCCAGAACCACCGCATCCCGTCGCGGCGCAGGAAGTAGCCCTCCGCGAACCGGTGGTAGGAGTCGGTGTCGAAGCTCGCGTCGGTGACCGGGTAGAACAGCACCTGCTGCACCAGCGGGACGCCCCCGCGCTCCTTGGCCATCAGCGTCAGCGCGGCGGTCATGTTGCCGCCGACCGAGTCGCCGGCGACCGCGATGCGGCCCGCGTCCAGCCCCTTCGCCGCGCCCTGCTGGACGATCCACCGGGCCGCCGCGAAGTTCTGCTCGATGGCGACCGGGTAGCGGGCCTCGGGGGACAGCTCGTACTCGGGGAAGACCACGGCGGCGTCCGCGCCGACGGCGAGTTCGCGCACCAGGCGGTCGTGGGTGTGGGCGTTGCCGAAGACCCAGCCCGCGCCGTGGATGTAGAGGATCACCGGGAGGGGGCCCTCGGCGCCGGCGGGCCTGACGATCCGCACGCGGAGGCTGCCCGTCGGCCCGTCCGAGACGGTGATCCACTCCTCGTCGACCGCCGGCTTGTCGATCTCGCCGGACTGCACCTCGTCGACGGCCTTGCGGCCCTCCGCCGGGGGCAGTTCGAAGAGGTACGGGGGGTTGGCGGTCGCCGCCGCGAACGCGGCCGCGGCGGGTTCCAGCACCGGCGGTTCGATGGCATCGGACATGTGCGTCTCCTGAGGTGTTCGTGGGGGCGCCGGGCTTCCGGCGACAGGGGCCCGGACCCGCCGGAAGGGCGTACCGGAACCGCTGCCCGGCACGCTAGGACGCCGGTCGCGCGCGGCATTGCCCAGAAGCGCACCGCCGCTGTCCTCACAGCGCACGGCCGTCTCCCGCGCGCGCCCCTCGGGAGCAGCGGACGGGCCGTGCGCTACGGGGCAAGGCCCTGTGCGCTGACGGGACAAGGGGCGCGTGCGTGCTGCCTATCGTGAGGACGAAGCAGCCGCGACCCCTGCGACAGGGGCCTGCCTCCCCGCTCTCGGGGCACGGCGGAGTCGGCGGCATCCACCCGGTTCGATCCGAACGAGCGGGCGTCCGGGCGCGACGTGGTCGCCGGGGGCCTGCCGCCGCCGGCCGTGTCGTGGACCGAGGTCGTTCTCCCGGAGGGGTTCCCAGAGATGTCAGCAATGCCCGTCGGCGGGCTGGCGCCGCACGCCATCGACGACGCCGCGGACCTCGTCGTCCGCAACGCGAAGATCCACACCGGGGACGCGGGGCGCCCGCACGCCCAGGCGCTCGCCGTCCGCGACGGCGTCATCACGGTCGTCGGCGACGACAAGGACGTGGCCCCCCGCATCGGCGCGCAGACCAAGGTGGTGGACGCGCTCGGGCGGCGGGTGGTCCCCGGCCTCAACGACGCCCACCTGCACGTCATCCGCGGGGGCCTCAACTACGTGCTCGAACTGCGCTGGGACGGCGTGCGCAGCCTGCGCCAGGGCCTGGCGATGCTGCGCGAGCAGGCCGCCCGCACCCCGAAGGGCCAGTGGGTGCGGGTGGTGGGGGGATGGTCGGCCGAGCAGTTCGCCGAGGGCCGGCTGCCGACCGTCGCCGAACTGAACGCCGCCGCCCCCGACACCCCGGTGTTCGTCCTGCACCTGTACCAGTCGGCCGTGCTGAACCGGGCGGCGCTGAAGGCGGCCGGCTTCGGCAAGGACACCCCCGACCCCAAGGGCGGCCAGATCGTGCGGGGCCGCGACGGGGAGCCGACCGGCATGTTGCTGGCCGCTCCCAGCGCGCTCATCCTCTACTCGACGCTGGCCAAGGCGCCGGTGCTGGAGGGCGAGGACCGGAAGAACTCCACCCGCCACTTCCTGCGGGAGCTGAACCGGTTCGGACTCACCTCGGCCATCGACGCCGCCGGCGGCTTCCAGAGCTTCCCCGAGAACTACGCCGCGGTCGTCGAACTGGCCGACGCCGGGCAGTTGTCGCTGCGCATCGCCTACCACCTCTTCCCGCAGACGCCCGGCCAGGAGATCGACGACCTCACCCGGTGGGTCCAGACGGCCCGCCCCGGAGACGGCGACGCCTGGCTGCGGCTGAACGGTGCGGGGGAGAACCTCACCTGGGCGGCCGCCGACTTCGAGAACTTCACCCAGCCGCGCCCGGAACTCGCCCCGGACTACGAGGCCGAGTTCGAGCGGGCGGTGCGCCTGCTCATGGAGAACGGGTGGGGGTTCCGGCTGCACGCCACGTACGACGAGACCATCCGCCGCGACCTCGCGGTGTTCGAGAGGCTCGCCGCCGAGGGGCTCTTCCCGGCCGGGAACCGGTGGCTGTTCGACCACGCGGAGACCGTCTCGGCGGACAGCCTCGACCGCATCGCCGCGCTGGGCGGCGCGCTGTCCGTGCAGAACCGCCTCTCCTTCCAGGGCGAGGCGTTCCTGCGCCGCTACGGTCCGGGCCCCGCCGCTGACGCCCCGCCGATCCGGGCCATGCTGGACCGGGGGCTGACCGTGGGCGCCGGCACCGACGCCACCCGCGTCTCCACGTACAACCCCTGGGTCGCCCTGCACTGGCTCGTCAGCGGCCGCACCGTCGGCGACCTCGTCCTGCGCCCGCGCGCCAACCGCGTGGACCGGGAGACGGCGTTGGCGATGTTCACCCGCGCCGGCGCCGAGCTGACCGGTGAGGACGACGTCAAGGGCGTCCTGCGGCCGGGGTGCTACGCGGACCTCGCGGTCCTGTCCGAGGACTACTTCGCCGTGCCCGAGCCGGACATCGCCCGCATCGAGGCGCTGCTGACGGTGACCGGCGGCCGGATCGTCTACGCCGCCGCCGAGTACGAGGGGCTCGACGCGGAACTGCCCCCCGTCAGCCCGGCGTGGAGCCCGGTGGCGCACTTCGGCGGCTACCAGGCGTCCGGCCGGGCGGCCCTCTCCGGCCCCCGCCAGGCCGAGGTGCTCGGCCAGGCCGTCGCCGAGTCGGAGCAGCACCGCCAGTGGCGCGTCGCGCGCGGGCTGGCCCCCGAGGGCGCGAGCGCGCCTTTCGACCCCTGCTTCGACCTCTGAACTCCCGGAAGGGGCCCGGCCATGGAGCCGCCCCTTCCGGGCCCCCCACCCGTTCCGTCCGATCGGACGGTCCTCCTCCCGGCACGGACAGCGGTCCGCGCCGCCCTTCACCGAGAAAGGCCCACCGTGGTCAACATCTCCGAGGTCACCGCCGCCCCCAGCCCCGACCTGCTCACCCCGGACAACTGCGCGGTGCTGTTCGTGGACCACCAGCCGCAGATGTTCTTCGGCACCGGCAGCGGCGACCGCACCGCGATCATCAACTCCACCGTGGGCCTGGCGAAGTCCGCCAGGGCGTTCGACGTGCCGGTCGTGCTGAGCACCGTGGCCGCCGAGTCGTTCTCCGGCCCGATCATGCCGCAGTTGGCGGCGGTCTTCCCCGACCAGGAGATCATCGACCGCACCACGATGAACGCCTGGGAGGACACCGCCTTCGTCGAGGCCGTCAAGGCCACCGGGCGGGGCAAGCTGGTCATCGCCGGCCTGTGGACCGAGGTCTGCGTCGTCCTGCCCGCGCTCTCCGCCATCGCCCAGGGCTACGAGGTCTACGTGGTCACCGACGCGTCCGGCGGCGTGAGCCCGCAGGCCCACGAGCACGCGGTCCAGCGCATGGTGCAGGGCGGCGCGATCCCGGTCACCTGGGTGCAGGTGCTCCTGGAGCTCCAGCGCGACTGGGCCCGCACCGGGACGTACGCCGCGGTGGGCGACGTGGTCCAGGAGCACGGCGGCGCCTACGGCCTCGGGATGGTCTACGCGCACGCCGTCATCGGCGCGCACGCCGCCGGCTGACCGCGCCGGTCCGCCCAGCAGTGACGAAGTGAGTCGGGAACAGGCAGGGACATGATGGACGCGGGACTGTTGGTCCTCCGGACGGTGGTGGGGTTGCTCATCGCCGGGCACGGGGTGCAGAAGGTGAGCTTCCGGCTCGGGGGCGGCGGATTGGCGGGCGGGGCCGAGGAGTTCCGCCGCGACGGCTTCCGCGGCGGAAGGCTCACCGCCCTCGCCGCGGGGGCCGGCCAGATCGGGTCCGGCCTGTTCCTGGCGGTCGGCCTGCTCACGCCCCTGGCGGCGATGGCCGCCATGGGCGTGATGGCGGTCGCCGTCACCGTCAAACGGCCCCACGGTCTGTGGGTCCAGGACGACGGCTACGAGTACCCCCTCGTCCTCGTCGTCGTCGCCGCCGCGCTGGCCCTCACCGGGGCCGGGCGGTGGTCCGCGGACCACGCGCTCGGGATCTCCTGGCCGGTGTGGGTCGCCGTCGGCGCACTCGTGATCGGGCCCGCCGGCGCCGTGCTCACCCGCGCCGTGCTGCACCGGCCGCCCACCCCGGAGCCGGGGGCGCGGTCCGCGTCCTCCTCGCCGGCCTGACCGGCGGAGCGGCCCGCCCGAGCCGCCCGGCGCCCGCCGGAACCCACCCGTCCGCACCCACCCCGCAGGGAGCGCCATGACCCCGCCCGCCCCGCCGGACTCGGCATGGGCGCCGCTCGCCTCACGCGTCTTCCGGGCGCTGTGGATCGCCCAGTTGGTCTCCAGCATCGGCAGTTGGATGCAGATGGTGGGCGCGCAGTGGCTGCTCATCGGCCACGACGCGGCCCTGGTGACGCTCGTCCAGACGGCCTCCAGCCTGCCCGTCGTGCTCCTGGCCCTGCCCTCGGGCGTGGTGGCCGACCGCTACGACCGCCGCAGGGTGCTGCTGGTCGCGCAGGTGGCCATGTTCGCGGTCTCCGGGGCGCTGACCGTGCTGGCGTTCGCCGACGCGCTCACCCCGGCGCTGCTGCTGGGGCTCACCTTCCTGCTGGGCTGCGGGGCCGCGCTGATGGGCCCGGCCTGGCAGGCGATCCAGCCGGACCTGGTGGAGCGCCGCCAGCTCGGACAGGCCGCCGCGCTCGGCGGCGTGAACATGAACCTGGCCCGCGCGCTGGGGCCCGCAGCCGGGGGCGTGGTCGTGGCGGCGGCGGGCGCGGGGTGGGTCTTCGCCTTCAACGCCGCCTCCTATCTCGGCATCGCCGCCGTCCTGCTGCTCTGGAAGCCGCCCCGGACGGCCGCCCCCGCCCCCCGCGGCGAGCGGCTGCTGACCGCCCTCGACGCGGGCCGCCGCTACGTGCGGTACGCACCGGACGTCCGCCGGGTCCTGCTGCGCATGGTCCTGTTCATCCCCGGCGCCGCCGCCCTGTGGGCCCTGCTGCCGCTCGTCGCGAGCCGTTCCCTGGGGCTGGGCTCGGGCGGTTACGGGCTGCTCCTGGGGGCGGTCGGCGTCGGAGCGGTCGCGGGCGCGTTCGTGCTGCCCCTCGGCAACCGGGTGCTCGGCGCCAACGGCACGCTGGCCGCCGGTGCGGTGATCTCCGCGGGCGTCCTGGTGGTGCTGGCGACCGTACGCGCCACCTGGCTGGTGACGGTGGCGCTGCTGTTCGCCGGCCTGGCGTGGATCGCGGTCCTCTCCACCCTCAACGCGGCCATGCAGCAACGGCTTCCGGGCTGGGTCAGGGCCCGCGGCCTCGCCGTCTACCTCCTCGTCTTCCAGGGCGGCCAGGCGCTGGTGGCGCCCGTGTGGGGCGCCCTCGCCGAGCGGCTGGGGCTCGCCGTCCCCCTCCTGGCCGGCGCCGCGCTGCTGCTGCTCAGCGCCGTCAGCCTGCGCCGCTGGCCGCTGCGCGGGGCGGAGGGCGTCGACCCCTCCCCGTCCGGGCACTGGCCTGAACCGCCCCTGGTCTTCGAGCCCGGACCGGCCGCCGGCCCGGTGCTGGTCTCCGTCTCCTACCGGGTCGCGCCGGGGAACGCGGCCGCCTTCCGCGAGCGCATGGACCACGTCGCCCGCTCCCGGCGGCGCACCGGGGCCCTGACCTGGGGCCTGTACCAGGACGGGCAGGACGCCGGGCACTTCGTCGAGAACTACCTCGTGGCCTCCTGGTCCGGACACCTCGCCCAGCACGGCGACCGGCTCACCCTCGCCGACCGCCGCCACGAGGAGCGGGCCCGCGCCCTCCTGACCCCCGGCGCCCGGCCCGAGGTCACCCATGCCTTCGACACGTCCTCGGGGCCGGTGGTCCCGGAGGGCGGCGGAACGGCCCACGCATCGCGCTGAGGGCTGTCCACCCACCACGGAAAGGAGGCGACGCCCCGTGCGCGACGCCGAGACGGAACCGACCCCGCCGCACCGGGGGAGCGCCCCGCACGTCCAGGTGCTCGCCCCGAGGGACGTCCCCCTGGGCGGCCCGCGGGCGATGACGGTACGGCGCACCCTGCCGCAGCGGGGCCGCACCCTGATCGGGGCCTGGTGCTTCGCCGACCACTACGGCCCCGACGACGTCGCCGCCACGGGCGGCATGGACGTCGCCCCGCATCCGCACACCGGGCTCCAGACGGTGAGCTGGCTGTTCAGCGGGGAGATCGAGCACCGCGACAGCCTCGGGAGCCACGCGCTGGTGCGGCCGGGCGAGCTGAACCTCATGACGGGCGGGCACGGCATCAGCCACTCGGAGGTCTCGACCGCGCGCACCGAGGTCCTGCACGGCGTCCAACTGTGGGCGGCGCTGCCCGCGGAGCACCGGGACACCGCACGCGCCTTCCAGCACTACGCGCCCGCCCCCGTCCGGGTCGCCGGCGCGGAGGTCAGGGTGTTCCTGGGTTCCTTCGCCGGGGCGGCCTCCCCCGTGCCGGCCTTCACGCCCCTGCTCGGGGCCGAGATCGTCCTGGCGCCCCGCGCGTCCGCCACGTTCGCCGTCGACCCCGGCTTCGAGCACGGCCTCCTCGTCGACCGGGGACCCGTCCGGATGGCCGGGACGCGGCTGCGCCCGGCGGAGTTGGGGTACCGCGCCGCCGGAGCCGCCGCGTTGACGCTGGTGAACGAGTCCGACGGCCCGGCCCGGACCGTCCTGCTCGGCGGGGCGCCGTTCGAGGAGAGGATCGTCATGTGGTGGAACTTCATCGGCCGGAGCCACGAGGAGATCGTCCGGGCCAGGGAGGACTGGCAGAACGCCTCCGACCGCTTCGGCACGGTCGAGGGGTACGCCGGGGACCGCCTCCCCGCACCGGACCTGCCGAACGCCGTGATCGCACCGCGCGGCAACCCGCCGCACCCGACCAGCACGCACCGAGAGGACCGCATCCGATGACCCAGCCCTCCGCCGTTCCCACCGTCGAACGGGTGGACGCCCGCCACCGGTACGAGATCGCCGTCGACGGACGGCGCGCCGGCCTGACCGCCTACCGCGACCGGGGCGAGCAGCGCGTCTTCCACCACACGGAGGTCGACGACGCCTTCGCCGGACGGGGACTGGCCGCGCGGCTGGTCCACGCGGCGCTCACCGACGTACGCGGGTCGGGCCGGCGCGTCGTGCCGGTCTGCCCCTACGTGGCGACGTACGTGAGCCGGCACCCGGAGTTCGAGGACATCACCGACCCGGTGACCCCGGAGGTCCTGCGGTGGCTGGAGGGAGAGCTGCGGCGGTGAGGCCGCGCGGGGCGGCGGCCGGGGCCGCCGCTCACTTGACGGCTCCGCCGGTGACGCCGGCGGAGACGTACCGCTGGGCGGCGACGAGCAGGACGCCCGCCGGGACGGAGGCCAGCACGGCGGTGGCCATGACGGCGTTCCACTGGGTCGTGTGCGCCCCGACGTACGCGTAGAGGCCGAGGGTGATCGGCCGGACGGTCTCCGTGGTGGTCAGGGTGAGGCCGAAGAGGAAGTCGCCCCAGGCGAGCAGGAAGGTGAGGACGGCGGTGGTGATCAGCGCGTTCCGGCTCAGCGGGAGCACCACGGAGCACAGGACGCGCAGCCTTCCCGCGCCGTCCACGCGGGCGGCGTCGGTGATCTCGCGGGGGATGCCCCGCATGAAGGCGCGCAGAACGATGATCGCGAAGGGGACTCCGGCGGTCGAGTCGGCGAGGATCAGCCCCAGGTGGGAGTTGAGCAGGCCCAGGTCGTTGTAGGCGCCGTAGAGCGCGTTGGCCACGACGATGCCCGGCGCCGTCTGGGTGACCAGGACGCCGAAGAGCACGAGGTCGGCCCCGCGGAGGCGCAGCCGGGCCAGCGCGTAGGCCGCCGGGGCGGCGAGCGCCAGGCTGAGCACCGTGCAGCCGGCGGACACGACGAGGCTGGTGACGAGGTTGGGTCCCTGGTCGCGCAGGGCCGTGGCGTACCCGCCGAAGTCCGGTCGGGAGGGGAACCAGTCCCCGTGCGGGGCGCTGCCCGGCGGCTGGAGGGAGACGTTCACCATCCAGTAGACGGGGAACAGCATCAGCGCGAGCAGGGCGATCCCGACGAGCGTGGACAGGCGGCCGCGCCGGGTGCGCCTCACCGGAAGTCCTCCCGTGCCGTCCGGGCGCGGCGGTTGGCGCGCAGGTACACGAGGGCCAGGACGAACGAGACGACGACGAGCAGGTTGCCCATCGCGGCCCCGTGCCCGAACGCGAACTCCCGGAAGGACAGCGCGTAGGACCGGGTGGCGAGGGTCTCCGTGGCGCCGGCCGGCCCGCCGCCCGTCACCACGAGGATGACGTCGAGCGCCTTGACCGTGTAGACCGCGCCCAGCACCAGGACGACGCCGACGGCGGGGCGCAGCAGGGGCCAGGTGACGTGGCGGAACGTCCGCACCGCGCCGGCGCCGTCCAGTTCCGCCGCCTCGTACAGGTGCGGCGGGATCTCCTGGAGGCCGGCGTGCAGGATCGCGGTGTTGAGGGGGACGCCGACCCAGATGTTGACCAGGACCACCGCCACGAGCGCCTGCGAGGTGCCGGTGAGCCAGGGGGTGTCGGACGGCAGCAGGGGCAGGTGGCCGAGGACGGTGTTGACGACCCCGGAGTCGGTGTCGAGCATCCACCTCCACGTCGTCCCGGAGGCGACCAGGGGCAGCAGCCACGGCAGCAGCAGGAGCGACCGCAGGACGCCGTCGAGGGGGAAGTGCCGCCGGAAGAACAGGGCGAACGCCAGGCCGAGCGTGAACTGCCCCACCAGCGAACCGGCGGTGAACAGCGCCGTGGTCAGCAGGACCTCGGGGAACCGGGCCGACGACAGGACGGCGGTGTAGTTCTCCAGCCCCGCGAACGGCGCGGAGCCGGTGGAGAACGTCTCGATGGTGTACCGCTGGAAGCTCATCACGGTGTTCCGGGCGAGCGGGTAGCCGAAGAACAGCAGCAGGTACGCGGCGGCGGGCGCGACGAACAGCCACGGGGCCGGCGCCTCCCGCGCCCGCCCCCCGCCGGGGACGCCGGCCTTCCGGCCCCCGCCCGACGGGTCAGGAACCGGTCGCGGACCGCTGCGCATCCCTGAGCGCCTCCTCCGGCGTCTGCTCACCGGTCAGCGCGGACTGGATGGCGGTGTACATCCCGGTCGCCGCCTTCGGCCAGTCGACGCCCAGCTCGCGCGTGCGCGACCGGGCCTTCCCGACGCTGTCCACGAAGGCGGCCATCGACGGGACCCGTTCGGCGTACCGGGAGGCGACCGCGGTGCGGGAGGGCACGGTGAAGTACTGCTCGGCCAGGGACAGCATGGTGGCGGGGTCGTTCAGGCAGGCCAGCACGCGGGCGGCCTTCTCCTGACGGGCCGCCGAACCGGTGCGCGGGACCGTCCACACCTCGCCGCCGAGCGGTGTCACCGGCGTCTGGCCGGCGCGGGGGACGGGGACGGGCGCGACCGCCCAGTCGATGCCGGCCCGGTCCAGGGCGGGGATCCGCCACGGGCCGTTGATCATCATGGCCGTGCGGCCCGCGACGAACTGGTCGTGGACGTCGGCCTGCGTCCAGTTCAGCACCGACCTCGACATGGAGCCGTCGCGCACCAGGTCGACCCAGAGCTGGAGCGCCCGTGCGGCCTGCGGTGTGTCCAACCGCCTCTCGTCGCCGCCGTTGGACCACAGGAAGGGCAGGAACTGCCAGGCGCCCTCGAAGGTGGCGTTCGCGTCGACCGCCATGCCGTAGCGCCCCGGCCGGGTCAGCTCCGCCGCCGCGGCCCTCAGCTCGTCCCAGGTCCTCGGCACGGCGACGCCCGCCTCGGCGAGCGTCTTCTTGTTGTAGACGAGCGCGAGCGTGCTGACGGTGGGCGCGAGTCCGTAGACCTTCCCCTGGTGGGTGCCGGCCGACAGGATGCCCTCGGCGAAGCCGCCGGAGTCGACGCCGTACCGGTCCAGCGGGGTCAGCGCACCGGTCCGCGCGATCTGCTGGAGGTCCGGGTTGTCCAGCATCAGCAGGTCGGGAAGGGTCCGCGACGACACCCGCTGGAGGACCTTCGGGACGAGCGACGCCCCCGGAACGCTGGTGTGCTCCACCGCCACGCCGACGCGCTCGCCGCAGGCGGTGAGCCGCTCGCCCCACTGGTCGTGCTCGGTGGCGTCGGTGTAGTAGTCGAGCACGGTGATGCTGGTCGCCTCGCCCGCGGCGGTGCTGTCGGCGGTCGGGCCGCCGCCGCAGCCGGCGGCGGCCAGGACCAGGGCGACGGAGACGGAGAGGGCGGCGAACCGCCGCACCGGCGGTCTGACCGGTGTGATCATGATGGTGCCTGTTCACGAGTGACATCTGAGGGTGGAATGTCGGTCTCGGGAGGGGGGACGCAGGTGGGGGGTCCCGTGACGACTGGGTCAGCGTAGACGTACGGGACGGGGCCGCGTCACTCCGGCCGGTGACGCGGGGGCCCGCCGGGCGTCCTGCCCATGACCGCCGCCGGTCCGATGTCCGCCCAGGTCAGGGCAGTGGTCGGGGTCGTGTCCGCCGTGTCCCGCCGCCGCGCCCCGTCACCTGTTCGGCGGCTTCCCGGATCATCGCCGCCACGGCGCCGGGCCGTGAGACCACGGCCGCGTGCGAACCGTCCACCGGATGCTCGGTGGCCGCCATGCGCTGCGCCATGAAGCGCTGGGCGGTGGGGTTGAGCATCCGGTCGGCGGTGGCGATGGCGTACCAGGACGGCTTGGCGGCCCACGCGGGCGGGCCCGAGGCGGCCGTCAGCGCGCTCCGGACGATCGGGCGCTGCGCCGCGCACAGGGCGTCCGCGGCCGGAGGCGGCAGATCGGCGGCGTACACCTGGGCGAACCGGTCCGCGCGGATGTACAGCTCGCTGTCCCGAGAGCCGGCGAGCGGGCCGGTGAGGGGGACGGCGACGGTGGCGTCGGCCATCGGCGTCGGGGCGAAGCGGCGCGTGACGTCCCTGACGCACTCCCCGGCGTCGAGGCCGAACGCCGCCACGTAGCACAGCGCCACGACGTTGTCCGCGCCCGTGCCGGCGTGGGTGATGACCGCGCCGCCGTAGCCGTGGCCGACCAGCACGACCGGGGCGTCGACGCGGGACACCGCGTACCCGATGCGGGCGGCGTCCCGCGCCAGACCGCGCAGCGTGTTCGCCGGGGTGTGCACGGTCAGTCCGGCGGCGCGGAGGAGTCCGACGACCCCCGCCCAGCACGAGGGGTCGGCGAACGCGCCGTGCACCAGGACGACGGTCGGCGGTAAGGGGGTGGGTCCGTGCATGTCAGTGGCCTCCCTGCGGGTCTGCCCCCAGCCAAACGCACGCGGGCGGCGCGGACATCGCGTGGACGTACCAACATGCGCGCTCAGTCGTCGCGCAAGGCGGCGACCAGGTTGGCGAGTTGGACGCGGGAGTTGATCGACAGCTTGCGGAAGGCGGAGGTCAGGTGGGTGTTGACCGTGTGCGGGGAGACGACGAGCAGATCGGCGGCCGACCGGTTGGTGTGCCCCTCCGCGACGAGGCGGGCGATCCTCCTCTCCGACGCCGTCAGGGCCTCCCAGCCCTGGACGGGCCGCGGCCGGGCCGCCGGCCCGCGGCCGCCCGCCTTCCCGTCGGCGCGCCGCACGCGTGCCGCGGCCGCGTGGGCGCTCGCGGCGGTGTACGCGGCGCGGGCCTCGGCGAGGGGGGCCGCCGCTTCGGCCTTCCGGCCCGCCGCCAGCAGCGCCTGCCCGAGGTCGGCCGAGGCGGCGGCGCGGACCAGCGGGCGGGGGCTCGCGCCGAGCAGTGCCGCGGAACGCTCCAGCAGGGCGGGGTCGGCGGCGACGAGCCCGAGGGCCTGCGCCGCGACGCCTGCGGCGGTGGGCACGGCCGGGTTGCGTCCGGCGTGGGCCGCGGCCTGCGCGGCCAGGTCCTCGGCGAGCGGGCGGTCCGCGCCCCGCAGGGCCATGCGCACCGCGGAGTCGACCCAGGTGCGCAGCAGCCGCCACCGCATGAAGGGGCCTTCCCGTTGCACCTGGCGGATCTTCTCGACGGCGAGCGCCGTCCGCCCGTCCTCCTCGGCGAGGACCGCTTCCAGGAAGCGGACCGCGGCGGTGTTGCCGGGGTTCGGGGCGACGGCCAGCGCCTTTCGCGCCGCGGCCAGATGCTGGTCCGCCGCTTCCCGGTCACCGCGCAGGAGGGCGATGCGGGAGCGGATCACCCGGGCGTTGACCTGCTGGACGGGCGCCTGTACGTCGTCCTCCAGGCGTTCCATGGTCACGAAGTCGGCCTCGGCGTCGTCGAGCCGGCCCAGCTCCAGGTGCTGCTGCGCCTGCGCCCACAGCAGCATCGCCTCGCGGAGCGGTCCGGCGCCGTCCGCCGCCCGCACGAGCAACCGTTCGGCGGACGGGAAGTCGTCCATGTGCTGGTGGGCGACGACCTCCTCCGGCAGGAAGGCGGCATCGACCGCGCTGAGTGCGGAGAAACGTTTCAGCGCGGTGGCGTTCTCGCCCGCGTTGAGCGCGATCTCCCCGAGCCCGGACAGCGCCAGGACGTGGGCCTCCCGGTCCCCGACCGCGATGGCGTCGCGGAGCGCCCGCTCGCCGGCCTCGCGCGCCGCGACGAGGTCGCGCCCTCGGGAGAGGGCCAGCGCGCGCAGGGCGGCCAGCCTCGCTTCGACCTCCGGGGCGGCGCCCCCGATGGAGAGGGCGGTCTCGGTCCGGCGGCGCAGTTCGTCGGCGCGGTTCAGGTTCCACAGCGTCCCGCCGAGGGCGGCCTGCAACCGGCCGAACACCTCCAGGGGCGGCCGGGCGGCCAGCAGCCGGTCACCGGTCGACAGCGCGTCCCGGTTCCGGCCCGCCCGTGTCAGGCAGACGACCGCCCGCTCGCCCACCGCGAACGTCGACGGGCGTCCGGGCGGCGCCAGCTCCAGCGCGCGCGTCATCAGGTCGGCCGCGAGGCCCGGTGTGACGGGCAGTACGTCGTCGGCGGCCCGCCGCAGCAGCTCCACCGCCCCCTCGTCCCCAGGGAGGGCGCCCCGGAGGATGTGCGACACGGCGTCGATCGGCCGGCGGCCCCCGGCCACGAGGTGGTGGGCGGCCTCCCGGTGCAGGGCCTTCCGGGCCGACGGGGGGATGTCCGCGTAGACCGCCTGGCGCAGCAGGTCGTGCCGGAAGGCCAACTGGTCGCCGTCGTCGTCCAGGAGCCCGGCGCGCACCGCCTCGTCGAGCGCGTCGATCAACGCGGCGGCCGGGCGGCCGCAGAGCGCGGCGGCGGCGTCGAAGGTGAAGGCGCGTCCCAGCACCGCCCCCCGCTGGAGGAAGCGCAGGGTGTCGGTCCGCAGGGATCTGAGCCGGCCGCGCACGCCCACCATGACGCCCGGGGGCACGGCGTCGCCCGAGCCGTCGGCGGTCCGCAGCCCCGCCAGCATCTCCACCGCCAGGAACGGGTTCCCGCCGGCCCCTTCGAGCAGCTCCCGTACCCGGTCGTCTGCGTCCGCCCCCAGGGCGTCGCCGACCACTTGGCCGATGGCCTCGCCCGACAGCGGCCCCAACGCCACGGTGGAGGTCGTGAGCCCGTCCCGTGCGGCCGCGAGGACCTCCTCGCCCGGTCCGGGCGGGCACTGCCGTTCGGTCAGCATCCACAGCACCGGCGAGGTCCGCAGGCGGGTCGGCAACTGCTTCAGGGCGAACAGGCTCAGCGAGTCGGCCCACTGCACGTCGTCCAGGGCGATCAGCACCGGCACCTCGCCGGCCCTGGCCTCGATCGCCTCCGCCAGGCGCTCCACCAGTCGGATGCGCTGGTCGTGGTGGTGCGCGAGGTCGGCGAGGGCGTCCCCCGGCAGCAGGGGCCGCTCACCGTGGAGGACGCTGGCGGCCAACGACGAGAGGGGCACGATGTGGTGCAGCTCGTCGGCCCTGCCGAGGCCGACGGAGAACCCCGCCGCCCCGGCCCCGTCGACGGCCTCGGCGAGCAGCGTGGTCTTGCCGATGCCGGGTTCGCCCCGGATCAGGGCCAGCGCGCCCGTTCCCGTGCGGGCGACCGAGGCGGTCAGCGCCCGCAGGGCGTCCAGCTCGGCCTCCCGGCCGCGCAGACCGCTCCGGGACAGCGACCCGCCTGACCGTGCCACTCGCGCCACTTTCCCGTCCGCACTCACCTGCTGGAGCCGGGTCCCTTCCCCGTACGGGAGGGGCGCCCGCGCCCGGCGTCGGCCACCGGGGGCCGGGGGAGGCTCCGGCGGGCGGCGACGACGAGTCGGCTGTCCACTATAAAGCGGCGGCCGGGCATACAAGTCGACACGGACGCTGGGGCGGGCGGACCGGGCTCTCCGCCTCAGACCGACGCGGTCTCGGGCACCCTCGGCGCGTCGCTCGGCGCCGGGGGCGTACGCGGGGCTGCCGCCGCGGAGTCCCGCCACGCGGCGGGGGACATCCCGTACGCGTCCCGGAACACCCGGCTGAAGTGGGCGGCGCTCGCGAAACCCCACCGCCGGGCCACCGCGGCGATGGTCCGGCCCGCCGCCTCCCGGCGGGCGAGTTCGCGTCGGCACTCCTGGAGCCTGCGGCGCTGTATCCACCGGGCGACCGTGACGCCCTCGGCCTGGAAGACCTTGTGCAGGTAGCGCACGGAGATCTGGTGCGCGCGGGCTATGGCCTCCGGCGTCAGGTCCGGGTCGGCGAGGTTCCGGTCGATGAACACCTGGATGCGCGGCAGCAGCGTCCGAGCGGCGCTCGGCGCGTCGTCCGCCTCCTCGTGGAACCGCTCCGCGACCAGGACGGCGAGCAGGTCGGCGGCGTGGCGGGCCAGTACCTCGCCGATGGCCACCGGACACGACGACGCCGTCTCCACGAGCTGGGTGAGGACGGGCGACAGCAGCGCGCCCAGCGCCGTGTCGGGGTGGACGGGGGTCGCGGTCAACCGCCGCAGGTCGGACTCCGGCAGGCCCAGGAGCCCTCGGGGGAGGACGAGGGACTGCGTCCGGAACGGCTGGGGGAACTCCGTCCGCAGCGGGCGGGCCATGTCGCAGAAGACGATCTCCCCCGGACGCAGGAGGACTTCGCGGCCGTCCTGCTCGACGCGGGCGGCCCCCTCGACGAGGAGTGTGGCGACCAGGTGCTGGTCCTCGGCCCGTGCGACGAGCCGCGCGGTCCGCCGCATCACCACGGGGCCGCCCTCCACCGAGGCGACCCGCAGGCGGCCCAGCCGGGAGGTGTGCACGGTGCCCGAGCAGACCTCGTCGGGGACGTCGACCTCGACCGGGGCGAACGTACGGGACAGGGCCGCGCGCCAGTACGCGTGCCTCTGGTGGTCGGGCACCGACGCGGTGGTGTGGACGACGCCCGTGAGCGGTCTTTTGGGGGTGGGTATGGCGTTCGGCAACATGGTCTCCGCCCTTTCAGCCGGTGTGTCTCCAGCCACCGTGCCAACGGGCGTACGCCGGCGCATCGCGTGAATCCGCTAGATACGGGGGAGGACGGACGCGCCGAGGTCACGGGCGCTCCCCCGACGAGGCCGGACCGAGCACGGGGACCGGCGCGCGACCGGCCGCCGGGGGCCGCTGCGGACGGGCTGCCGGGAGCGTGCCCCCGAGCGACCGACCCGACCCGACCCGACTCGTCCAGGCCCGACCCGACCCGACCCGGACCGGCTGGTGACCGGCTGCCGGAGCCCGCCTGCGACCGACAGTCGGAAGCCTGCCCCCCCATCGACCCGACCTGACCGGACCGGACCCGACCCCGACTCGGACCGGCCGTCGTCCGGCCGTCGTCCGGCCGTCGTCCGGCTGTTGACCGGCCCCCGGAGCCGGTCGCCGACCGCTCCCGACCGACAGTCGGGAACCCGCCCCCCCCTCGCCCGACCCGACCGCCGCCGTCCGGCGAGACGCCGACCGGCCACCGGCCGCCGGGGGAGTCCCGGCGCGGACCCGGTGGCCCGCCGCGAGCCGCCGCGTCAGTCGAAGCGCAGGTCCGAGAGCTGGCGTTCGAGCGCGGTGACGTCGTCCTCGGGCGCCCCCTCGGCCGGGCGGGCGGCCATCGCGGCGGCCAGCTCGCCGCCCGCCCGCCGGATGCGCGCGGGCAGGCCCCCGGTGTACGCGTCGCCGCCCGAGCCCCAGTCCTCGGACGCCGCGTACACCGCGGTGGGGACCGCGGCGGCCCGCAGGTAGGCGAAGAGCGGGCGCAGGGCGTGCTCCAGGACGAGGGAGTGGCGGGCTGTGCCGCCGGTCGCGGCGAGGAGCGTCGGCTTGCCGGTGAGGGCGTCCGGGTCGATCAGGTCGAAGAAGGACTTGAACAGCCCGCTGTAGGAGGCGGTGAAGACGGGGGTCACGGCGATCAGGCCGTGGCAGCCCGTCACCGCGTCGATCGCGGCGGCCAGACGGGGGGCGGGGAACCCGGTCACCAGGTTGTTGGCGACGGCGACGGCCAGCTCGCGCAACTCGACGACCTCGATCTCCACCGCCTGGCCCCGAGCGGTGAGTTCCGCCTGGGCGGACTCGGCGAGGCGGTCGGCGAGCAGCCGGGTGGAGGACGGGGTGCTCAGCCCCGCGGACACGGCGACGAGCTTCACGCGGCGGACACCTCCCCGGCGGCGCGCAGGGAGCGGTGGGTGGGCGCGTCGGGCACGGTGGCGCCGCGGCCGATGGCGAACTCCTTGCGCAGCACGGGCACCACCTCCTCGCCGAGGAGGTCGAGCTGTTCCAGGACGGTCTTCAGGGGCAGGCCCGCGTGGTCCATCAGGAACAACTGCCGCTGGTAGTCGCCGACGGTCGCACGGAAGGACAGCGTCCGCTCGATGACCTCCTGGGGGGAGCCCACCGTCAGCGGAGTCTGCTCGGTGAACTCCTCCAGCGACGGCCCGTGCCCGTAGACGGGCGCGTTGTCGAAGTAGGGGCGGAACTCGCGGACGGCGTCCTGCGAGTTCTTCCGCATGAAGACCTGCCCGCCGAGGCCGACGACGGCCTCCTCGGGCCTGCCGTGGCCGTGGTGGGCGTACCGCCGGCGGTAGAGCTGGACCATCCGCCGCGTGTGCTCGGCGGGCCAGAAGATGTTGTTGTGGAAGAAGCCGTCGCCGTAGAAGGCCGCCTGCTCGGCGATCTCCGGGGAGCGGATCGAGCCGTGCCACACGAACGGCGGTACGCCGTCCAGCGGGCGGGGCGTGGCGGTGAACCCCTGGAGGGGCGTACGGAACTCCCCCTCCCAGTCCACGACGTCCTCGCGCCAGAGCCGGCGCAGCAGCGCGTAGTTCTCCTTGGCGAGGTCGAGGCCCCGGCGGATGTCCTGGCCGAACCACGGGTAGACCGGGCCCGTGTTGCCGCGGCCCATCATCAGGTCGACCCGGCCGTCGGCCAGGTGCTGGAGCATCGCGTAGTCCTCGGCGATCTTCACCGGGTCGTTGGTGGTGATCAGCGTCGTCGCGGTGGAGAGGATCAACTTCTCGGTGCGGGCGGCGATGTAGCCCAGCATCGTGGTCGGCGACGACGGCACGAACGGCGGGTTGTGGTGCTCGCCCGTGGCGAAGACGTCCAGGCCCACCTCCTCCGCCTTCAGCGCGATGGCGACCATCGCCTTGATGCGCTCCTGCTCCGACGGGGTACGGCCGTTGGCGGGGTCGGGGGTCACGTCCCCCACCGAGAAAATTCCGAACTGCATGGGTGCCTCTTCGTTACGGCTGCGGGTGGTGCCCGAAACACGGGTGGTGCCCGCAACGTAGGCATCGGCCGGAGGAGCGCCGTGCCTGTCCGCGCAGCGGGGTGTGCCCGTCAGCGCCCTCTCCCCGGCCCGGGGGGGGGGGGGGGGGGGGGGGGGGGGGGGGGGGGGGGGGGGGGGGGGGGGGGGGGGGGGGGGGGGGGGGGGGGGGGGGGGGGGGG
>NZ_JBVJCD010000051.1:0-42453 GCF_055588985.1 Streptomyces sp. NPDC041970 | reverse complement strand
TCCCTCTCCCTCCCCCCCTCCCCCCCCCCCCCCCCCCCCCCCCCCCCCCCCCCCCCCCCCCCCCCCCCCCCCCCCCCCCCCCCCCCCCCCCCCCCCCGTCGCCGGGCTCAGACCCCCGCGTAGGAGTGCAGACCCGAGACGAAGATGTTCACGCCGTAGTAGTTGAACAGCCAGCAGCCGAAGGCGACGAGCGCCAGGTAGGCGGCCTTGCGGCCCTTCCAGCCGGCGGTGGCGCGGGCGTGCAGGTAGGCGGCGTACGCGACCCAGGTGATGAAGGACCAGACCTCCTTGGGGTCCCAGCCCCAGTAGCGGCCCCAGGCGTCGCCCGCCCAGATCGCACCCGCGATGATCGTGAACGTCCACAGCGGGAAGACGGCCGCGTTGATGCGGTACGAGAACGTGTCCAGCGACGCGGCCGAGGGCAGCCGCTCCAGGACGGACGAGGCGAACCTCCCCGGCGTGGAGCCGGCGGCGACCCTGCTCTCGTAGCGGTCGCGGAAGAGGTAGAGCACCGTGCCGACCGCGCCGAGGTAGAAGACGGCGCCGCAGATGATCGCGGTCGAGACGTGGATCCAGAGCCAGTACGAGTGCAGCGCGGGCACGAGCTGGTCGCTGTCGGTGTAGAGCGTCGTGGTCGCGATGCCGAGGTCCAGCAGGACCGTGGTGACCAGCGGGAGGCCGATCCAGCGCGCGTTCTTCCGCAGCAGGAGCAGCACCAGGTAGGAGCCGACCGCCACCGTGGAGAAGGTGATGGAGAACTCGTACATGTTGGCCCAGGGCGCCCGCCGTACCGACAGGGCGCGGGTGACCACGCCCCCGGCCTCGACGAGGAACGCCACCGCCGTCAGCGAGACCGCGATCCGGCCCCACAGGTCGCCCTTGTACGTGCCGCCCGCCGCGCCCGGCCCGTCCGGCACGTCGCGGGCGCCGGCGGCGGAGCGGGTGACGACCCGGGGCCGCTCCAGCACGGCGGTGGCGCCGGTCCGCACCGCCGGGGCGGCGGAGGCGGGGGCGCTCGCCCCGGCGCCGGACAGCGCGGCGGCCGTGCGGCCGACCTTGCTGCGGCTGCCGAAGACCCACTCCGCGATGTGCGCGAAGAAGGCCAGGGTGTAGACGGCCATCGACGAATAGATCAGCACATTGCTGGTGTGCGCCAGGCTCTCGTTCGTTGCGGCGGCGAGATTCACTTCTCAGCCCCTTCGGCAGGTGCATCGGCAGGGTGGACGGGCCGGCTCCCGGCCTCGTTGGCAGCGTCGGGTGCGCCGGGGGCGCCCGGTGGGCCGGGGTCGTCCTCGGCGACGGGCGCGGCGGTGACGAGGGCGGCCGCGAGGCCGCCCAGCTCCTCGGGGAGCCTCGCGGACTCGCTGCGGCCGAGGCCCGCCATCTCCACGACGGTGACGCCGTCCGCGCCCCGCACCGCCCGCACCCACACCCGGCGGCGCTGGATGAACAGCGAGCCGGCGAGTCCGGCGACGGCGGCGACGGCCCCGGCGAGCGCCCAGCCGTTGCCCGGCTGCTGGGAGACCTGGAAGCTGGCCCACTCCTCGACGCCCTCGAAGGTGATCGACCCGCCGCCGTCCGGCAGGTCCAGCCGCTCGCCAGGGGTCAGCATCTTCTTGAGCAGCTCCCCGTCGGCGTCCTTGAACTCCTTCATCTTGGCGGTGTCCAGTTGGTAGACGTTCTGCGGCAGCCCCGAGTCGACGCCGAGGGAGCCGTGGTACGCGCTGAGCGCCAGGACCGGGAACTCCAGTCCGGGGAACTGGGAGAACATCTGGCCCTTGCCCTCGCCGGCGAAGGTCGGCACGAAGAACGCCTTGAAGCCGAGCTGGGTCTTCTTCCCGGCCGCGTCCCGGTAGCCGTCCATCACCTTGAGCGCGCCGGAGGAGGTGATGTTGTCGTCGATCGGCAGCAGCGGCACGGAGGTGCGCGAGACGACCTGGCCGCGGCCGTCCCGCACGGTGACGACGGGCGCGTACCCGTGGGCGATCAGGTAGACCTTGGTGCCGTCGACCACGAGCGGCTCGTTGACCCGGATCACGCCCTTGCGGTCGGGTCCGTCCACCCCCTCGGAGTACGTCACCCTGGCCTCGAACGTCCGCGGGGTGCCGCGCTGGGGGCCGCTCTCCTCGTACGTGCCGACGAAGTCGTCCAGCGTGAAGCTGAAGGGGGGCAGCGAGTCGGTGTCGTGCAGCGACCCGGCCCGGAAGTCGTCGTACTGGGTGAGCGTGTTGGAGAACCCGTCGCCCTCGACGATCAGCTTGCCGCCCTCGGACTTGAAGAGCTGCCCGGCGGCGAACGCGATCAGCATCACGATCAGCGCGAGGTGGAAGACGAGGTTCCCGGCCTCGCGGAGGTAGCCCTTCTCGGCGGCGACGGCGCCGCCCACCGGGTGCGAGCGGAAGCGCCGCTTGCGCAGCAGCGCGAGGGCCGCCCCGTGGACCTCCTCGGGCGCGGCGCTCGTACGCCAGCTCGTGTACGCGGGCAGCCGCGTCAGCCGCTTGGGCGCGCCCGGCGGGCGGCTGCGCAACTGGCCGATGAACTGCCCGGTGCGCGGCACGATGCAGCCGATCAGCGAGACGAACAGCAGGAGGTAGATCGCGGAGAACCACACCGAGCTGTAGACGTCGAAGAGCTGGAGCTTCTCGTAGATCGGGGTGAGCGTGGTGTGCTGGGCCTTGAAGTCCTGGACCTTCAGCTCGTCGACGCTGGTCTGCGGGATCAGCGATCCCGGAATGGCGCCGAGGGAGAGCAGGAAGAGCAGGATCAGGGCCACGCGCATGGAGGTGAGCTGGCGCCAGAACCAGCGGACCCAGCCGATCACGCCCATGGCGGGCACGGTCCCGCCGGTGTCCGCCGCCTCCTCGCGGGGTGCGGTGGAGAGCCGCTCCCCGGCCGCGCCGAGGGGGGCCTCCCGCTCGCGCTCGTCCGTGCCGTTCGCCTTGCTCATGAACTCAGATCCCCACAACGAAGCCGCTGGACCAGCCCTGCATCTGCTGCATCAGCGCGGCCCACGCGCCGGTCAGCAGCAGGATCCCGGTCACGATCATCATGCCGCCGCCGATCCGCATGACCCACGCGTAGTGGCGCTTGACCCAGCCGAACGCGCCGAGCGCCTTGCGGAAGGCGATCGCGGCGAGGACGAAAGGGACGCCGAGTCCGAGACAGTACGCCACGGTCAGCACCGCACCGCGTCCGGCGGTGCCCTCGGTGAACGCGAGCGTGCTCACGGCGGCGAACGTCGGGCCGATGCAGGGCGTCCAGCCGATCCCGAAGAGGGCGCCCAGCACGGGCGCGCCGACGAGCCCGGTCGCCGGCCGCTTGTGGAAGCGGAACTCGCGCTGCGTCACCCCGGGCAGCCGGCCCATGAAGAAGACCCCCATGAGGATCATGAGGACGCCGAGGACCTTGTTGAGCAGCTCGGCGTGCACCTGGAGCTCCCGGCCGAAGTAGCCGAAGAGCGCCCCGCCGGAGACGAAGACGACGGTGAAGCCGAGCACGAAGAGCGAGGCGCCGGCCACGACCCGGCCGCGCCGGGCGTCGGCCAGGTCGGTGCCGGCGACCCCGGTGACGTAGCTCAGGTAGCCGGGGACGAGCGGCAGGACGCAGGGGGAGAAGAAGGAGATCAGCCCGGCCAGCAGGGCGATGGGCAGGGAGACCAGGAGGGTCCCGCTCAGCACGGCGTCGTTGGCCGCGGCGAGCGTGGCGGTCCCCTGGTACGCGGTGAGCGCGGTCACCGGGTCACTTCTCCGCGATGATCGGGTCGATCATCTCGCGCAGCTCCTCGGCGTCGAGCGCCTGGAGCGTGCGGGCCGCGATCCTCCCGTCCCGGTCGACGACCACGGTGGACGGGATGGCCTGCGGGTTCAGCGTCCCCTTGGGGAAGCGGAGGATGAGCTTGCCGCTGGGGTCGAAGAAGCTCGGGTAGGTGATCCCGTAGTCCTTCTCGAAGTTCACCGCCGCGTCCCGCTGGGCATCGCGGGTGTTGATCCCCAGGAACTGGACGCCCTGGTCCGCCGTCTCCTCGGCGACCTGCGCGAAGTACTTCGCCTCCAGCCGGCAGGGGCCGCACCAGGAGCCCCAGACGTTGAGCACCACGACCTTGCCCCGGTGGTCGGCGAGGTCGAGCGGCTTGCCGGCCAGGTCCGTGCCGTCGAGCTTCGGCGCGGGCGCCCGCTCGCTCCGGGCGACGGTGGAGACGCCCCCGCTGCCGGTGACGAAGTTCGTGTTGCCACCGCCGCCCGCCGTGTCGCCGCCGCCGCACGCGGACAGCGTCAGGGCGCCGGCCGCGGCGGTGGCGGCGAGCAGGGTGAAGCGGCGTCGGGGTGCGCGGCCAGAGCTCATGTGAAAAGTTTCGCATGGCAGTTCCGGAGATCCCCCGCGCCCCCCTCGGTGCCCGGAAAGCCCCTTGTCAGGGCTGTTTAAAGAAGGAGTTCCAGCCCCCGGCGGGCGACTGCCCGACGTCCAGCGTCCGGAGCTTGTCGAGGACGGCGGGATTCTGCACGTCGAGCCAGTCGACGAACTGCCGGAACGAGACGAGGCGCACATCGTCGTGGCCCGCCACTTTCTTGATCACCTCTTCGACGGCGTCCATGTAGATGCCGCCGTTCCACTCCTCGAAGTGGTTGCCGATGAAGAAAGGCGCGCGGTTCGACTCGTACGCGCGCCGGAAAGCGGCGAGATACGCCTCGGTGGCCTGGGTGCGCCAACCGGGATAGCGCGAGGGCATCCCCTTGGTCGAGTTCCGCGACTGGTTGGCGAGGATGTTGTAGTCCATCGACAGGACCTCGAAGGAGTGTCCGGGGAACGGCATCGCCTGGAGCGGGAGGTCCCAGAGGCCGCCGCGCTTCACCGGCCAGGTCTGGCGGCCGCCGGGCGAGCTGGCGTCGTAGCGCCAGCCCAGCTTGCGGGCGGTCGGCAGCAGGTTGTCCTGGCCGAGCAGGCAGGGGGTGCGGCCTCCGACCAGCTCCTTGCGGTAGTCGAACGGAAGCGGATCCTCGTCCTCCCAGCCGGTGTTGGTGCGCCATTCGGTGACGAAGGAGACGGCCTGGTCGATCTCGTTCTGCCATTGGTCGGGCGTCCAGCGCTCCACCGAACCGGACCCGCCGCAGAAGTGCCCGTTGAAATGGGTGCCGATCTCGTGACCGTCGAGCCACGCCTGGCGCACGTACGTCAGCGTGTCCTTGACGTGCTCGTCGGTGAGGTATCCGATGTCGGAGGCGCCGCGGGGATTGTTCGGCGGGCGGTAGAGGGATTTCTTCGACTCGGGCAGCAGATAGATGCCGGAGAGGAAGAACGTCATCGCCGCGTCGTGCTCTTTGGCCAGTTCGAGAAAGCGGGGGAAGAGCCCGTTGCCGACCTCGCCCGCGCCGTCCCAGGAGAAGATCACGAACTGCGGCGGCGTCTGGCCGGGTTCGAGCGGGACGGGCGCGGCGGGCTGGCGGGGCTGCTTGCCGGTGTCGGCGGTGGAGCCGTCGCCGATCAACCGGACCGGGCGCTTCGGGGAACCGTTTCCGCTGCCGCTGCCGCCTGCGGCACCGCCGCCGCCCCGGCCCTCTCCCCCGCTGCCGGAGGGGCCCGAGTCGCCGCAACTGGCGAGCCCGATCGCGGCCGCGGCGCCGAGGCCCGCCCCGAGGAGTCCCCTTCGGTTGATGTCGCGCATACCGTCCCCATCTGCGGTCGTTTCATCTCAAAGTCATATGAACTGCTGAGATGTTAGATGGGGTGTGCATCAAGACGGTTCCGCGTGCTCGACGAGTTTCTGCACGCTTTACCCGGCGGCCCCTCCGGGAGCCCCCTCCCAGACGGGCGGGCCGGCGCCGCCGCCCCGCCCGTACGCGCGGGCCGCAAAAGGGGACGGGACCGGCCCCCGCCCGTGGCGGCGGCCGGTCCCGTCGTGTCCCGCGTACGCGTGTGCTGTCGGGCCCCCGCGTACGCCTCCCGTCGTCCCGTGCGCGGCGGCTACGAGCCGAACGCCTTGGACTGGCCCGGCCGCCTCCTGGCCGGCTTGGCCCCGGCCAGCAGGTGCGCGGGGACCAGGTCGCGGGCGGGCTCCGTGTAGCCGACCGAGACGATCCGATCGCCCCGGTAGGTGAAGCTGGTCAGCGAGGCCAGGGTGCACTGCCGCTTGCGCGGGTCGTGCCACAGCCGGCGGCGCTCCACGAAGGAGCGGACGATCCAGATCGGCAACTGGTGGCTGACGCAGACCGCCTCGTGCCCGCGCGCCGCGTCGCGGGCCGCGTCGAGCGCGCCCATCATCCGGACGACCTGCTCGATGTACGGCTCGCCCCACGAGGGCTTGAACGGGTTGGTGAGGTGCTTCCAGTTGTCCGGCCGGCGCAGGGCCCCGTCGCCGACGCCGAAGGTCTTGCCCTCGAAGATGTTCGCGGCCTCGATCAGCCGCTCGTCGGTGGCCAGGTCCAGGCCGTGCGCCCGGGCGACGGGGGCGGCCGTCTCCTGGGCGCGCTCCAGCGGGGAGGAGACGACGTGGGTGACGTCGCGCTTGCCCAGGTGCTCCGCGACCCGGTCGGCCATCTGCCGGCCGAGGTCGGAGAGGTGGTAGCCGGCGCGGCGCCCGTAGAGCACGCCGTCGGGGTTGTGCACCTCGCCGTGGCGCACCACGTGCACCACCGTCAGCTCGTCGCCGCTCATGCGGTGGCCTCCGCGGCGGCGCGGGCGGCGGCGGGCAGGGCGGCGGCGACGCGCTCGACCGCCCGCTCGTCGTGGGCGGTGGAGACGAACCAGGACTCGAAGGCGGAGGGCGGCAGGTAGACGCCCCGCTCCAGCATCGCGTGGAAGAACGCGGTGAAGCGGAAGGCGTCCTGCTTCTTCGCGTCGTCGTAGTCGCGGACCGGCTCGTCGGTGAAGAAGACGGAGAACATGTTGCTCGCGGCGGAGACGGTGTGCGCGACGCCCTCCTTGGCGAGCGCGTCGCCCACCAGGGTGCGCAGCTCGGCGGAGACGGCGTCGAGCTTCGCGTACGCCGCGTCGTCCAGCAGCCGCAGTTGGGCGAGCCCGGCGGCGGTGGCGACCGGGTTCCCGGAGAGGGTGCCCGCCTGGTAGACCGGGCCGGCCGGGGCGAGGTGGGCCATGACGTCGGCGCGGCCGCCGAACGCCGCGGCGGGGAAGCCGCCGCCCATCACCTTGCCGAAGGTCATCAGGTCGGGCCGGACGCCGTCGACGCCGTACCAGCCGGCCCTGGAGGTACGGAAGCCGGTCATGACCTCGTCGGAGATGTACAGGGCGCCGTGGGCGGCGCACAGCTCCTTCAGCCCGGCGTTGAACCCCTCGGCGGGCGGCACGACGCCCATGTTGCCCGGCGACGCCTCGGTGATCACGCAGGCGATCTCACCGGGGTGCGCGGCGAACGCGGCCCGCACGGCCTCCAGGTCGTTGTACGGCAGCACGACGGTGTCCCCGGCCGTGGCGCCGGTCACCCCCGGAGTGTCGGGCAGCCCGAAGGTGGCCAGGCCCGACCCGGCGGCGGCGAGCAGCGCGTCCACGTGCCCGTGGTAGCAGCCGGCGAACTTCACCACCTTGGCCCGGCCCGTGAAGCCGCGGGCCAGCCGGATCGCCGACATCGTCGCCTCGGTGCCGGAGGAGACCAGGCGGACCTGCTCGACCGGGGCGATCCGGGCCACGATCTCCTCGGCCAGCGCGACCTCGCCCTCACCCGGCGTGCCGAAGGAGGTGCCCCGCGCGACCGCCTCCTGGACGGCGGCGATGACCTCGGGGTGGGAGTGGCCGAGAATCATCGGCCCCCACGAGCACACGAGGTCGACGTACTCGCGGCCGTCGGCGTCGGTGAGGTACGGACCGGAGCCGGACACCATGAACCGGGGCGTACCGCCCACGGCCCGGAAGGCACGCACGGGTGAGTTCACGCCGCCGGGCGTCACGACGGACGCCCGGTCGAACAGCGACTGCGAAACTGGGGCTTCGTATGAATACGCCACTTTGGTCCTGATCTGCGATTCGGTTAGCGGGAGGCCGGGCCGGAAAATCCTGAGAATCTCGGCCACCGGTGAGCGGGGAGCGCCCTCCCCTCGTATCACGAAAGGGCGTCAGCCCCCACGGGTCTGCGAAACTGGGGCCTCATAGGGAAAGCTCACACATGCCATGGTGTCAGAGGCACGGACGGTCTTGCGGACTGGTGTTTCACCGCACGCCCGTGGGGGAGGTCACTGACACGATGATCGGGTTGCGCGGCGGGGGCCGTGCCTCCTAAGAAGTAGTCGGGTGGATGAGATATGCATCGCGGTGGCGGAGTGGGCGAAGGGACGGACGGCCTGGGGCCCGAGCCTGCCCGTCGAGGGCGGCACCGGCGCAGGGCCGAGCGCGTACAGGGCAGGGGCCCGGAGGGCACTCCGGCGCCCCGGAGCAGGAGCGGTGGCGGGATGGGGGTGACCTACAAGTACTTCGGCGCCCCGGACGGCGCCACGGCCGCGCGGGTGCCCATCTCGATGCGCCCGGAGGAGCTGGGCGGTGACGAGCTGGGCATGGGCGGCATGTTCACCAAGATCAAGCCGGAGACGGTGGCCGCGATGGTCCTGACCGGCATCCAGGGCATACCCCTGCACGCGGTCCCCCCGCTGGAGCTGGTCGTCCTCCACCCCGACTACGCCGTGGTCAAGCTCCCGATGACCGTCGTCGACCCGCTGCGCGGCGTCGGCGAGGAGTCGGTCGGCGCGGCGGCCTTCATATGGTCCACGGTCCCCGACCGCGGCGGCCCGCGCGACGCGTTCAACGTCTACCAACTCCTCCACGAGTGGCAGGACTTCTCCCACCGCCTGCACGACGCGGGACACCAGGCGTACTGCCTGGTGTGGCCCTGAGCCGGGGCCGCCCGGAAAAGGGGGAGCCCCGGCCCCGACCGGGTCAGCCGCCGGACCGGCGCCACCCCGGATCGCGTCCCGTCACGGCCGGCAGCCGCGCGAACGCTCCGGCGCCCTCCGCGACCGGGAACGGCTCGCCTAACACCCTCGCCTGCCGCGCTCGGGGCGCCGGGGCGGGGCGGCCGTGCGCGCCCGGTCCCCGGCAGGCGGCCCCGTCCTCCCACCGCCGACCGGCGTACGCCCGCGCCTGCCTATCCTTGCGCGTAACCGACCCGTCGCCCGAGGAGATCGCCATGGCCGCCACCCCCACCGCCGTCGTCACCGGTGCGAGCAGCGGGATCGGCGCGGCGACCGCGCGTACGCTGGCCGCCGCCGGCTTCCGGGTCGTGCTCACCGCCCGCCGCAAGGACCGCATCGAGGCGCTCGCCGCCGAGATCACGGAGGCGGGGCACCGGGCGACGGCGTTCGCGCTGGACGTCACCGACCGGGCGGCCGTCGACGAGTTCGCCACCGCGTTCCGCTCCCTCTCGCTGCTGGTCAACAACGCGGGCGGGGCGCTGGGGGCCGACCCGGTGGCGACCGGCGACCCGGCGGACTGGCGGCAGATGTACGAGACCAACGTCATCGGCACCCTCAACGTCACCCAGGCCCTGCTGCCCGCCCTCACCGCGAGCGGTGACGGCACGATCGTGGTCCTGTCCTCGACCGCGGCCCTGTCCACCTACGAGGGCGGCGGCGGTTACGTGGCGGCCAAGCACGGCGAGCACGTCCTGGCCGAGACCCTGCGCCTGGAGATCGTCGGCACCCCGGTCCGCGTCATCGAGGTGGCCCCCGGCATGGTCCGGACCGAGGAGTTCGCCACCACCCGCTTCCGCGGCGACACGGAGAAGGCCGCGCGGGTCTACGCGGGCGTCGACGCCCCCCTGACCGCCGAGGACGTGGCCGACACGATCGGCTGGGCCGTCACCCGGCCCAGCCACGTCAACATCGACCTCCTGGTGGTCCGCCCCCGCGCCCAGGCCTCCAACACGAAGGTCCACCGCACCCTGTAGGGATGCGGTGGACCGGGCGGGGAGAAGGGCCTCACCCCTTGACGCACACGAGCTGCCTCAGCTTGGCCACCACCTCGACCAGGTCCCGCTGCTGGTCGATGACCTGCTCGATCGGCTTGTAGGCGCTGGGGATCTCGTCGACGACGCCGGAGTCCTTGCGGCACTCCACGCCCCGCGTCTGCTCCTCCAGGTCCTTGGTGGAGAAGCGCCGCTTGGCGGCGTTCCGGCTCATCCGGCGGCCCGCGCCGTGCGAGGCGGAGTTGAACGATGCGTCGTTGCCGAGCCCCTTCACGATGTACGAGCCGGTGCCCATGGAGCCCGGAATGATCCCGAGGTCCCCCGCGCCGGCGCGGATCGCGCCCTTGCGGGTGACCAGCAGGTCCATGCCCTCGTACCGCTCCTCCGCCACGTAGTTGTGGTGGCAGGAGATGACCGGGTCGAAGGTGACCCGCGCCTTCCTGAACTCCTTGCGGACCACGTCCTGGAAGAGCCCCATCATGATCGCCCGGTTGAACTTCGCGTACTCCTGCGCCCAGAACAGGTCGTTGCGGTAGGCGGCCATCTGCGGGGTGTCCGCGACGAACACCGCGAGATCGCGGTCGACCAGGCCCTGGTTGTGCGGCAGTTTCTGCGCCTGGCCGATGTGGTGTTCGGCCAGTTCCTTGCCGATGTTGCGCGAACCGGAGTGCAGCATCAACCAGACGGAACCGCTCTCGTCGAGACAGAACTCGATGAAGTGATTTCCCGAGCCGAGCGATCCCATCTGCTTCGCGGCACGTTCGCGGCGGAATTTGACCGCGTCCGCGATCCCGTCGAACCGGCCCCAGAAAGCGTCCCAGCCCGCCGTGGGAAATCCGTGCAGCCGCCCCGGCTCCACGGCGTCGTCGTGCATCCCCCGGCCCACCGGAATGGCCCGCTCGATCTCCGAGCGCAGCCGGGACAGGTCGCCGGGCAGGTCGTTCGCGGTCAGGGACGTCCTGACGGCCGACATCCCGCAGCCGATGTCCACCCCCACCGCCGCCGGGCACACCGCGCCGTGCATCGCGATCACCGAGCCGACCGTCGCCCCCTTGCCGTAGTGGACGTCCGGCATGACCGCGAGCCCCTTGATCCACGGCAGCGTGGAGACGTTCCGCAACTGCTGCATCGCGACGTCCTCGACCGAGGCGGGGTCCGCCCACATGCGGATCGGGACCTGCGCCCCCGGCATCTCTACATACGACATAATCCCTCTATTCCCCCGAAAAGCCTGGAAGCGCAAAACCGGTGCCGAGGTCGACAAAAACGACGGCCGACCGGCATACACGGCAGCGCGTGCGATACACATTGTCTCCATCGGCCGCCTGCGGGCGGCAACCCGTTTTTCCGTACCGAAGGGAGCCTGGGACGGTGCGACACATGGCGTACGTACCCGGCGTCGCGCTGCTCGCGGCGCTCGCCGTCGGCTGCAGCGCCGGCTCCGGCGACGACGCGAGCGGCGGCGACAGCAAGCCGGACAGCCCGGCTGCCACCTCCGCGCCCCCCGGCCGGTACCTGACCCTGCCCGCGCCCTGCCGCGCCGTGCCGCCGGGAACGCTCAAGGACCTGCTGCCGGGCGCGGCGCAGTTGCCCCCCGAGCAGCGCGAGAAGGTGCTGCGGGGGTCCGCTTCGCTCACGTACGACACCGATCGCAAGGTCGGGTGCAGTTGGAAGTCCGACGCGCCGGACGCCTCCCGGAGCCTGTCGATCGACTTCGAGCGCGTCGTGTCGTACGACCCCGCCGTGAGCGACGACGACCGCGCCGACGCGGCGTACGCGAAGAAGGAGGAGGCCGCGGGCCTGTCGGGGGCGACGGAGCCCGTCCCGAGCGCGGGCGCGAGCACCGCCGGAGCCACCGGGAGGCCCGGAGCCGGGCCGACCGGCTCGCCGGGCGCCTCCGCCACCCCCGGCGCCCCGTCCTCAGCCCCGTCCGCCGGAAGCGGCGCCGGCCAGGATCTGCGGCCGCGCGTCCTGGAGGGCCTCGGGGACGCCGCGTTCCTGGACGACCTCCTCACGCGGGCCGGTTCCACCGCGCAGCACCGCACGGTGAGCGTGGTGTTCCGCACATCGAACGTCATCGTGACCGTCCGGTACGGCGAGCAGCCGGCCCTCGTCACCAAGGTGCCCGACAGCGCGGAACTCCAGGAGAAAGCGCAGGCCCTGGCCCGCGGACTGGCCGACGCGCTCAGCGAATAGGCCCGGACCCCGTCGGCCTCCGTCGGCCGGGGTCCGGCCGCGGGCGACCCGCGACGAGGGCGCGGGACGTCCGCGGCCCGACGTACGGTGGCTCACCGAAGAGTCCGTACGACGCACCGCCCGCCACCGAGCCCGCCCGCACACCGCACGACCGAGCCCCCCAGCGGGGCCCGTGCCATCCGAGTGAAGGAACCATGCACCGATCCGCTCCGCGCCTGTCCCGCCTCCTCGCCTGCGCCGCCGTACCGGTGATGCTCGTAGCCGTCGGCTGCTCGTCGGACTCCGGCTCCGGCGACAGGAAGAACGCGGGCTCCTCGTCGTCCGGCACCGCCGGCGCCAAGCCCACGGAGCCCGCGCTCGAACCGGCGAAGTTCGCCGACCTGCCCGACCCGTGCACCTCCGTGAAGAAGAAGACGATCGAGGACCTGGTCCCCGACGCCAAGAAAGAGAACGGGACCGCCGGCCAGTCCAACGACCTCTCGGTCCGGGCCAGTTGCTCGTGGAACGGCCTGGACGACAAGGGTGTCAAGGGCTCGCAGTACCGCTGGCTCGACGTCGGCTTCACCCGCTTCGACTCGGACCGCGCACTGGGCAGCGGCGCGCGGCGCGCCACGGCGGACTACACGAAGCAGATCACCAAGGCGAAGGCCGCCGAGGGCGCCGAGAAGGTCGCCGCCCAGCCCGCCGCCGGCATCGGCGAGGCGGCCACCCTCGTCACCTACGGCCTCACCAAGACGGGCGAGGACTTCTCCTACGCCACCGTCGTGGCGCGCACCGGCAACGTCGTCGTCACCCTGACCTACAACGGCGCGGGCTTCGCCGGCGCCAAGTCCCCCTCCACGGCGGACATCGCCAAGGACGCGCAGAAGGCGGCGAAGGAGGCCGTCGCCGCCGTCGGGGCGGCCCCCGACGCGGACGCCACGCCCAAGCCCACGGCCCCGACGAAGGACGCGGCCGCGAAGGACGCGGGCAGCGGCGCGGGCGCGGACGTCAGCTCGGGCGACGACAGCGACGACAGCGACAGCAGGAAGACCGGCTCCAAGACCAGGACCAAGTCGTGATCTGACGGCCCCGCACCCCGCCGACCACCGGGTCCAGCAGGCGGTTCGGCGGGCCCGGCCCTCCCCGAGGGCCGGGCGCCCCCCGCCCCTGGCCGACGCCGCTCGCACGTGTGTGCCAGGCTGTCTCCTCGCCGGACGTCCACCGCCCGGCCGCTGAACGGCGTCGGGGACAACAGTCGGGGAGGGGATCGCGCGTGGCCGCGATGCCGCTGACACGCACGCACCGCATACTCATCGGGGTCGTCGTGGCCGGCGCGGTGCTCATCGCCGCGATCGGTTTCGCGGGCTCCTACTCCGCCGTGCGCGAGCTGGCGGAGGAGAAGGGCTTCGGACAGTTCTCCCTGGTCTTCCCCATCGGCATCGACGCGGGCATCTGCGTCCTGCTCGCCCTGGACCTGCTGCTGACGTGGATGCGCATCCCGTTCCCGCTGCTGCGCCAGACGGCGTGGCTGCTGACGGCCGCGACGATCGCGTTCAACGGCGCCGCGGCCTGGCCCGACCCGCTCGGCACCGGGATGCATGCGGTGATCCCGGTCCTGTTCGTGGTCTCCGTCGAGGCCGCCCGCCACGCGGTGGGCCGGATCGCGGACATCACGGCCGACAAGCACATGGAGGGCGTCCGGCTCACACGCTGGCTGCTCTCCCCCGTCCCCACGTTCAAGCTGTGGCGGCGGATGAAGCTGTGGGAGCTGCGCAGCTACGAGCAGGTCATCAAGCTCGAACAGGACCGGCTGATCTACCAGGCCCGGCTCCAGGCCCGCTTCGGCCGCAACTGGCGGCGCAAGGCCCCCATCGACTCCCTGATGCCGCTGCGCCTGGCGAAGTACGGGGTGCCGCTCGCGGAGACCGCCCCGGCCGGGCTCGCCGCCGCGGGCATCGAGCCGGTCCTGCTGCCCTCGGTCGAGCCGGTCCGCCCGCAGGCGGAGCTGGGGCCGTACGCACCGCGGCGGGAGCACGAGCAGGCGTACGAGGGCGAGGCCGGCCGCCCCTACGGGCAGGTCCCCGAGCGGGAGCGCGAGCAGGGCCACGACCAGCGGTCCGGCCACGGCCAGCCGCCCGGCCACGACCAGCAGGCCGGGCACGAGCAGCCGCCCGGCCGCGGCGACGACCCGGTCCGCGCCCGGACCCGCCCCGACCAGGGCCCGACCGCCGCGCTGCAGCCCCAGCACCCGCAGCCCCAGCCGGTGCCCGCCACCCACGAGAGCCCGTGGTTCGCCGCCCAGCGCCTGCCGGACAACGCGCGCGAGACCGCGTACGACCCGGACTACGTCGAGGGGCTGGAGCCCGTACCGGTCAAGATCCCCTCGGGCCCCACGCAGGCCCAGCCGGCCCAGCAGCCGCGGCCGACGCCGGCCGCACCGCCGGTGGAGGCTCCCCCCGTGCTCGACCCCGAGGACGCTCCGCAACTGGAGGAGTGGCCGCAGGAGGACGTCGACTACGCCGAGCTGGCCTTCGAGGCGTTCAGCGCGTACAAGGACCGGGAGGGCCGCTCCCCGAGCGTGGCGGCCCTGGACGCCCACCTCGCCGACGCGCGCAACGCCCGGCATCCCGGCTCGGCGGACCTGCTCCGCCGCCTGATGCCGGAGTTCGAGCGGGCGTACGACCCGCAGTCGGCGGCCGTCGACCGCACCCCCTGACGGACACCCGCCGCGTACGGCGGAGGGCCGCCGCCCGGTGATCCGGACGGCGGCCCTCCGTCATGCCCGCGGGGTTACGCGCCGAGCAGCCGCCGCACCCGGTCCGCCCCCACCGCGAGGAGCAGCGTGGGCAGGCGGGGGCCGGTGTCGCGGCTGACGAGGAGCCGGTAGAGCAGGGCGAAGAAGGACCGCTGGGCGGCCTTCAGCTCCGGCGTCGGCTTGGCGTCCGGCTCCAAACCGGCCAGGACCTTCGGCACGCCGTAGACCAGCGTGGTCAGCCCGTCCAGCGACCAGTGCGTGTCCAGGCCCTCCAGGAGGAGGCGCAGGGACGCGCGGCCCTGCTCGTCGAGCGAGCCCAGCAGCTCCTTGTCGGGCTCGTCCCGGACGATGGTGCGGGCCTCGGCCGGGACCTGGGTGGTGATCCAGTTCTCGGCGCGGTCGAGGCGGGGGCGGGCCTCGTCCAGCGAGGTCAGCGGGTTCTCCGGGTCCAGCTCGCTGAGGATGCGCAGCGTCTGGTCCTCGGCGCCCGCGGTGATGTCCGCGACCGAGGCGAGCGTCCGGTACGGCAGCGGGCGCGGGGTGCTCGGCAGGTCGCCGGCGGCGGTGCGGACGGCGCGGGAGTACGCGGCGGCGTCGGCGGGCAGCACCGTGCCGTCGGCGACCTTGCGGCCGAGCGAGTCCCACTCGTCGTACAGCCGCTGGATCTCCTGGTCGAAGGCGATCTTGAACGACTGGTTGGGCTTGCGGCGGGCGTAGAGCCAGCGCAGCAGCGGCGCCTCCATGATCTCCAGCGCGTCGGCCGGGGTGGGGACCCCGCCCTTGCTGGAGGACATCTTGGCCATGCCGGAGATGCCGACGAAGGCGTACATGGGCCCGATGGGCTGGACGCCGCCGAAGACCTCGCGGACGATCTGGCCGCCGACGACGAAGGAGGAGCCGGGCGAGGAGTGGTCGACGCCGCTCGGCTCGAAGACCACGCCCTCGTACGCCCAGCGCATCGGCCAGTCGACCTTCCAGACCAGCTTGCCCCGGTTGAACTCGGAGAGCCGGACCGTCTCGGCGAAGCCGCAGGCCGAGCAGGTGTAGTTCAGCTCGGTCGTGTCGTCGTCGTAGGAGGTGACGACGGTGAGGTCCTTCTCGCAGTTGCCGCAGTAGGGCTTGTACGGGAAGTAGCCCGCGCCGCTGCCGCCGCCGTCGTCCTCGGAGGCGGCCCCCGAGCCCTCGGCGGCCTCCAGCTCGGCCTCGTCGACCTTCTTCTGCTGCTGCGGCTTCTTGCCGCCCTGACCCTGCGCGCCCTCCGCCGGGTCCTTCTTGGTGCGGTAGCGGTCGAGGACGGCGTCGATGTCCGCGCGGTGCTTCATCGCGTGCAGGATCTGCTCGCGGTAGGCCCCGGCGGTGTACTGCTCCGTCTGGCTGATCCCGTCGTACTCGACGCCCAGCTCGTCCAGGGCCCGGCTCATGGCGGCCTTGAAGTGCTCGGCCCAGTTCGGGTGCGCGGAGCCGGCCGGGGCGGGCACCGAGGTCAGCGGCTTGCCGATGTGCTCGGCCCAGGACGCGTCGACGCCCGGAACGCCGGCCGGGACCTTGCGGTAGCGGTCGTAGTCGTCCCAGGAGATCAGGTGGCGCACGGTGTGCCCGCGGCGGCGGATCTCGTCGGCGACCAGGTGCGGGGTCATGACCTCGCGGAGGTTGCCGAGGTGGATCGGGCCGGACGGGGAGAGACCGGAGGCGACGACGACCGGTTTGCCAGGCGCACGACGCTCCGACTCGGCGATGACATCGTCCGCGAAGCGGGAGACCCAGTCGGTCTCGGTGCTGGTCTGACTCTCGGCCACGGTCGGCACGTCCTTCTCTCGTCATTCGGTCCCGGTGGGGCGGGACCCATTCTCCCAGGTGCGCCCCGCAGCGCGAAAACGGCTTCACGCCCGCGGGACGCGGCACGAGAACCGCTCCGCGCCCGTGGGACACGGCGCGAAAACGGCTTCACGCCCCGTGGGATACTGGGGAGATCCCTCGTCCCCCTACGGAAACGGCAGCCCGTCCCATGCCTGAGCACGGCTCGGTCCCCTCCCTCGCCTCCTCGCTCCAGCAGCAGCTCGCCCACGCCCTGACGGCGGCGCTGCCGGACGCCGGCGCCGCGGACCCGCTGCTGCGCCGAAGCGACCGGGCCGACTTCCAGGCCAACGGCATCCTGGCGCTCGCCAAGAGGCTCAAGGGCAATCCGCGCGAGCTGGCCGCGCAGGTGACGGCCGCCCTGCCGGCGGGCGAGCTGATCAAGGACGTCGAGGTCTCCGGCCCCGGCTTCCTCAACATCACGCTGGCGGACCGGGCGATCATCGAGACCCTGGCGGCCCGGTCGGCGGACGCCGGCGGCCGGCTCGGCGTGCCGCTGAAGGAGCCGGCCGGGACGACGGTCGTCGACTACGCCCAGCCGAACGTGGCCAAGGAGATGCACGTCGGCCACCTGCGGTCGGCGGTCATCGGCGACGCGATGGTCCGCATCCTGGAGTTCACCGGCGAGAACGTGGTCCGCCGCCACCACATCGGCGACTGGGGCACCCAGTTCGGGATGCTCATCCAGTATCTGATCGAGCATCCGGGCGCGCTGGAGCACGAGCACGGCGCGGCGGACGGCGAGGCCGCGATGTCGACGCTGAACCGCGTCTACAAGGCGTCGCGGGCGCTGTTCGACGCCGACGAGGAGTTCAAGGCCCGGTCGCGGGACCGCGTGGTGGCCCTCCAGGCCGGCGACCCGGAGACGCTGGAGCTGTGGCAGGGTTTCGTCGACGAGTCGAAGATCTACTTCCACTCGGTGTTCGACAAGCTCGACATGGAGATCCGCGACCCCGACATCGTCGGTGAGTCCGGCTACAACGACATGCTGGCGGAGACCTGCCGCATCCTGGAGGAGACGGGCGTCGCCGTCCGCTCCGAGGGCGCGCTGTGCGTGTTCTTCGACGACGTGAAGGGCCCGGACGGCAACAAGGTCCCGCTCATCGTCCAGAAGACGAACGGCGGCTTCGGCTACGCGGCCACCGACCTCTCCGCGATCCGGGACCGGGTGCGGGGCCTCAAGGCGGACACCCTGGTGTACGTGGTGGACGTCCGGCAGTCGCTGCACTTCAAGATGGTCTTCGAGACGGCCCGCCGGGCGGGCTGGCTGAACGAGGACGTCAAGGCGGTCCAGCTCGCCTTCGGCACGGTCCTCGGCAAGGACGGCAAGCCGTTCAAGACCCGCGAGGGCACGACCGTACGGCTGGAGGACCTTCTGGACGAGGCGGTCTCCCGCGCCACGGCGGTCGTCCGGGACAAGGCCGACAAGGTGGGCCTGTCCGAGGAGGAGATCGTCGAGAACGGCCGGTACGTCGGCATCGGGGCGGTCAAGTACGCCGACCTGTCGACCTCCGCCGTACGGGACTACAAGTTCGACCTGGACCAGATGGTGGCGCTGCACGGCGACACGTCGGTCTACCTCCAGTACGCCTACGCCCGTATCCAGTCGATCCTGCGCAAGGCGGGGGACACCGCGCCCGCGGCCCACCCGGAGCTGGAGCTGGCCCCGGCGGAGCGGGCGCTCGGCCTGCACCTGGACCAGTTCGGGGAGGTGCTCTCCGAGGTGGCGGCGGGGTACGAGCCGCACAAGCTGGCCGCGTACCTGTACCAGTTGGCCTCGCACCTGACCACGTTCTACGACCAGTGCCAGGTCCTCAGCCCGGACAACGCCCCCGAGGTCGTCGAGAACCGCCTCTTCCTGGTCGACCTGACCGCCCGGACCCTGCACCGGGGGATGGCGCTGCTCGGCATCCGCACGCCCGAGCGGCTCTGACCCCGCCCCTCGTCCGTACGGCGACGGCCCCGGCGCGGCGCGTGCCGGGGCCGACGCGCGGGGCGGCGAGGGGGCGCGGCGGCGGCGCTCAGGGGGCGGTGAGTTCCACGACGACGTCGTAGACCGCCGGGTTCGGCGTGACCGGGCGCTCACGCGCGGCCTGGGTGCGGGAGGCGAAGTCGGGGTCGGCGGTGGCCGCCTCCCACGCCTCCTGGCTCTCCCAGTGGGAGACGTTGACGAGCTGGAAGCGGGACTCCGCCGAGCGGGCCCGGTGCATCCGGGAGTCGATGAAGCCGGGCTTGTCCCGCATGAGGCGGGCCCGCTCCTCCCACGCCCCGACGAACGCGTCGAGCTCGTCGGCGGCTATCTCGAAGACGTTGATGAAGGTGACGGACGAGTCCGGCGCACCGGCGGCCGGGCGGTTCTCTGCGGTCATGCCGAAAGCGTAGTCACCGGGCGGGAGTCAGGACCGGCGACCCGGTCGTGGAGCGGCCCGGCCCGGACGCCCGGCCGCCGGGCGCGGGCGGCGGCGAAGCCCGCCCCCGAGCCGGCGGCCGGGGTCGGAGAAGGAGGCGGTCCGCCTACTGCGGGCGGCCCAGCGCCCATCCCGACACGTCGGAGAGCCGGCCGCGCCAGAGCGGCAGGGAGACCGCGCTCATGGAGCCGGAGACCAGGGTCACGTCCCGCAGGTGGATCCAGCGCGGCAGCCGGGCCGTGTCCGCGTCCTCGCGGGCGTACAGCTCCCGGACGCCCTGGTCGACGGTCTCGGGGAACTCCGCGAGGAGGTTGGCCCCCTCGCCCTCGACCTGGCGCAGGCTCCTGGCCCACTCGGCCTTCCACTGCTCGTGTCCGATGACGTCCCCGTGCAGCAGGCCGCCGGGGTGCGTGAGGGTGAGGGGCAGGCTGGAGCGCGGGTCCTCGTCGAGGAGTTGGATGAGCAGTTGGAGCTGGAGGTCGGGCAGGGGCTCGGTGATCACCGCGGCGGTCGGCGCCGGCGAGGTGTCGGCTGAGGCGCTCATGGGGCCCTTCCCTTCACATGGCGGAACACGGCGTAACGCGACCGGCGGGCCGGACACGGCGAAGCGCTGCGGGCACCGGACGGGACGGGCGGCGCCGCTGTCCTCCCGCCTGCCCGCCGGGGCCCGCTGTCACACCCGTACGCGCGGGCCCGTCCTCACAGGTAGCGGCGGATCGGCACGACGGCCGCCTCCTTGGCCCGCTGGAGGAGGTCGCGCCGCTTCCACCGGCCGCGCTCGATCAGCACGCTCTTCTCCCGGTCCTCGTCGAAGTGGCCGTCGAGGGCGGCGGTGAAGTCCCGGTCGAGGACGGCGAGCATGACCTCCTCGTCGTGGTCGAGGGAGCGCCGGTTGAAGTTGGTGGAGCCGATGAGCGCGGCGACCCGGTCGATGGTGAGCGCCTTGGTGTGCAGCATCGTCGGCTGGTACTGGTAGATCTTCACGCCGCAGGCGGTCAGGTCCTCGTAGTAGCGCTGCCCCGCCAACTGGCAGACCCGCTTGTCGGTGTGCGGGCCGGGCAGCAGGATCTCGACCTCCACGCCCCGCCGGGCGGCGTCGCACAGCAGCCCGGAGAAGTAGGCGTCGGGGGCGAAGTAGGCGGTGGTGAGGCGGATGCGCTCCTCGGCGGACTCCAGGACGACCCGGAGCAGCGTCTGCATGTCCTGCCAGCCGAAGGAGGCCGAGCCGCGCACGACCTGGACGACGGCGTCCCCGTCGTGCTCGCCCACGACGAACCGGTCGCGCTCGTCGAACAACTCGTCGTGGCACTCGGCCCAGTTCTGGGCGAAGGCGGCGGCGAGGCCGTCGACCGCGGGGCCGCGGACCTGGACGTGGGTGTCGCGCCACTCGTTCTCGTTGCGCGCGTCGCCGCACCACTCCTCGGCTATGCCGACGCCGCCGGTGAACCCGGTCCGCTCGTCGACGACGAGGACCTTGCGGTGGCAGCGGTGGTTCTGCTTGAGGGGCGAGAGGTAGAGGGGCTTGCGGAACCAGGTCACGGTGACCCCGGCCTCCTCCATCATGGCCAGTTGGCCCTTCTCGATGAGCCGGCAGCCGAACCCGTCGAGCATGAGCCGCACCCGGACCCCGGCGCGGGCGCGGTCGGCCAGCGCCTCGGCGAACCGGAGCGCGATGTCGCCGCGCCAGTAGACGAACGTCATCAGGTCCACGGTGTGCTCGGCGCCCCGGATCGCGGCGAGCATCGCGCCGAAGATCTCGTCGCCGTTGCGGAGCGGGATCAGGGAGTTGCCCTCGGTGGCGGCGATGCCGATGAGGCGCTCCAGTCGGCGTCTGAGCCGCAGGGACCGCTCCTCGCAACTGCGGGAGTCCGGTCCCATCCGGTCGGCGGATTGGGTGGTGGCGGACATCGTTTCACCTGGTCGTAGCGGGGCGGAGCGGCAGACCGGCCCAAAGCCGGACGAGCCGCGACGGACGCGCCGACTGTACTCCTGTGCGAATCCGGACGGAATCGGCCCACCCCCGCCCCGGTCACAGGGGTACCCATCCGACGTCGGCGTTGCCGTAGGTGTACTCCGGCCGCCCCTTCATCCCGCTCGTGCGGAACGGCTTCCCGCGGTCGTCGATCCGCAGCATCCCCGTGCGGTCCCCGCTGCTCCACTCCAGCTCCAGGTACCAGGTGACGTCGTACCCCTCGACCCCCACGTCGAGGTTGAAGACCTCCGGGTCCTCGGACGACACCCGGAACGGGAAGTCCACGGCCGGCACGGTCAGGTCCCCCTGCGTGCCGGGGACCGGGGTCATGACGGGGTGCCCGGCGTCGAGGTCGGCGGCGAAGGACTGCGGGGTGATGCCGCTGCCGCAGCCGTTCCCCATCAGGTACGCCGACCAGGGCAGCGGGGCCTTGCGGGACAGCACCCGCACGTGCAGGCCCTTCAGGACGACCGCGTCGCGGGAGGTCCCCTGCACGGTCAACTGGAGCAGCATCTTCCCGGCGTCCACCCCGCCGAACGCGGCCGCCCAGCCGCGGGTGTCCTGCGGCGGGGGCGGCGGGGAGACCCGCGCCGGCTCGTGGTCCAGGAGGTAGTACTGCCCGCAGGGCTCGTCCCAGTTGTACGACGTGATGCTGACGGCGGGCGGCGCGCCGAGCCCCGTGCCGCCCTCGGGCCGCCGCGGTCCGGGGTCCGCCGGCGCCCCGGCCGCGGCGGGCCGCTCGGCGGAGGGCGCGCCCGAGGGCGTGCCGGAGGGGGCGGGGGCGCTCGAAGTCGGCTGGGTCGCGCTCGCGGAGGGCCGGGGCGTGCCGGAGGCGGAGGCGCGCGGCCCCGCCGTCGGGACCGCGTCCTCGCTCTCGGCGCGCTCCGGCGCGCTCGCGCGGGGCTCCGCGCGGGAGGGGAGGAGGTCGGCGGCGACGACACCGGTCGGCACGGTGAGCGCGGCGACCACGGCGGCGGCGAGGAGCACCCGCGTACGCCGGGTGAGCCGGCCCCACCGCGAGGGCGGCCGGGCGGCGGTGGACGTCACCACCGGTACGGCGCCGTCGCCTTCCCCGCTCTCCGGGGCCGCCTCCGGATCGGGAACATCGGCCGAAACCGACGGTACGACCGGGGGCACGGCGGCGGGCTCCACGACGGGCGCGGCAGGCGGCGCGGCAGCGGGACCCGCGGGCCGGGCCTCCGCCGTCGGGGGCCGACGCCGCGCCGCGTCCGCCACGATCCACCGCCGGTGCACCTCCACCAACTCCTCGCCCGTCGCCCCGCACAGCCGCGCCAGCCGCTCGACGGACGCGAACTCGCTCGGGACCGCGTCCCCGTTGCAGTACCGGTGGAGGGTCGACGTGCTCACGTGCAGCCTCTTGGCGAGGACCCCGTAGCTGAGCCCCGAACGGTCCTTCAGTTCCTTCAGCAGCGCCGCGCAATCCGCGGCCTCCGGCGTCGCCACGACGGCGTTCCCTTCCTCGGGCGTCCCGGAACGGCGTTCCAGGCACACGGGATTCCCGCAGGTCACCGTACGCGTAGACGTTCCAGCATCCCCAATGGTCGAGCAGGCGTTGCGGCCGGAATCCGCCACCCCACAAGCTCGGACCAGACCGCAGCACCACCGGCACCACCGGTCCACCGGACCACCGAACCAACGGGGAGAACTTCCACCATGCGCAGCAACCGCGTTCGCACCACCGCCCTCGCCGCCACCGCCCTCCTGGCCGCCCTCTCGCTCACCGCCTGCGGCGGAAGCGACAAGGACGGCGCGGCGGCCCCGGCGGCCGCGGAGAGGCCCGCCGCGACGAGCACCGACGGCAAGGCCGCGACGGCCACCACCGCGCCGGTCGAGGACGCCGCGTCCGAGGCCGACACCCCCGCCCGCAGCGTCTCCACGCCCGCCGAGGGCAAGCACGCCGGCGGCAACGGCGACGGCGCCGCCCGCGGTGGCAAGGACACCGCGACCCCCGCCTCCGCCACCAGCGTGAAGGCGCCCGTGGCCTGCACCGCGTCGAACACCAGGGTGACCGTCTCCCAGGTGAGCCGGCCGATCAACCACCTGCTGCTCACGGTGAAGAACACCGGCTCCCGCGCCTGCGACGCCTACTTCGCCCCGCGCCTGCGCTTCGACGACGCCCAGTCCGTCTTCCCGATCCTGGAGAGCAGCAAGCCGCAGGCCGTGGTCACGATCGCCCCCGGCGCGTCCGCCTACGCGGGCATCGGCCTCGCGGGCGACCCCGGCGAGGCCGAGCCGTACGCGGTCGAGAACCTGTCGGTCTTCTTCGCCACGCGGGGCGACGCGTCGTACGACACCCCCGTCGACCTCAAGCTCCCGGCCGGCACCCACGTGGCGAGCAACGGGTTCGTCACCTACTGGCAGTCGGACATCGGGGACGCCCTCGGCATCTGACCAGCGGCCCCGACCTGACGCGGCGGCGCCGCGCGCCCGACCCGTACGGACGTCTCGTACGGGTCGGGCGCGCGGGTCCGTGACGCCCACCGGAAGACGACCGTCCGGGCACGCGCGTCGATGAGGAGGCGCGCGGGCGGGCGCGCCGGGCCGGACGGCCGCCGCGCGTTGTCAGTGGCCCGCCCTAGGGTCACCACCATGGCGACGCTCCCGAACCCCCTGCCCTCCCTGGCCTCCTCCGGCCTGGACCTCCCGCCCGGCGCCCTGGTGGACGCCACGCTCGACGGCCCCTGGCACGAACCGCTGCTCTGGTACGCGGACGGGCCGGCGACCCCGCGCGACTGGCCGGCCCTGCGCGCGGCCGGGCGGCGGCTGGGGCTGCTGCCGGTGCTGGTCTCCGGCGGCGCGCAGGGCCGGTGGCCCGAGCGGTGGGACCTCCACCCCGGCGCGGCGTCGTATCCGGGCGACCACGACGCCGCCGAGGTGCTGGCGAGCCACTGGCCGGCCCACCCCGCCAGCGGACCGGACGACGGCTCGTCGGGCGCTCCCCGCCGCCCCGGCCTCGCCCCCGCCCCGGAGCAGGAGGGCGCGGCCGACCCGGACGCGGTGGCCGCCGGGGTGGCCGGCGTCGTCACCGCCGACCCGGACACCCGGATCGCCCTCGTCCCGGCCCGCCGCAGCGCGGACATACCGGCGTCCATCGGCTGGTCGGGACCGGTGAACCACGAGGACGACGTGGCCCGCCTCTGCGCGGTGCTCCGCTCCTGGGAGGACCGCTACGACCTCCGGGTCGTCATGCTCGGCTTCGACACGATGGTCGTCTCCGTCGGCCGCCCGCCCACCACGCTCCCCGAGGCCCGCGCCCTGGCCGCCGAGCACTACGCGTTCTGCCCGGACAACATCGACCAGGTCCCGCCGCACGACATCGACGCCTACGCGGAGAAGCACCTGCTCGGCCAGGAGGCCTGGTTCTTCTGGTGGGACTGATGCCCCGCCCGCGGGAGGGCCGCCCCGCCCTCGGCCCGTGCGCGGACCGAGGACCGGAAGCTGAGTCGCCGTACTCATGCCGGCGCCGGGCCCCGGAGGTTGACTCGTACGCGTGAACGACGACAGCCGCACCACCGCCCCCGCGAACGCCCCGGACCGCCGCGCCTGGATCGCCCCGCTGATCTCCACGGTCGTGACGCTGCCGACGGGAGTGCTCGCCCTCCTCGTCGCCGGTCTCACGACGATGGCCTGCGGCTCCTGCGACGAGGCGGCGGCCGACCGGTTCGACGCCGTCCTCCCGGCCGCGTGGACCGTGCTCTGGACGGGCCTGCTCCTCGCCCTCGCCGTCCTCGTCGCGAGCTGGGCCCTTCCCCGGCGGACCCGCGAAGCCGCCCGGCGCCTGGGCCTGGCGGCGGCCGCCCCCGCCGTCGCGGTGCTCGCCTTCGTCGTCTTCATGGCACTGGTCGACCGGACCTGACCCCGCGGAGGGCGTCCACCCCATGAACGCCACCCGCCACCCGGCCCGGCCGTCGCCACCGCGCGGGTCCCTCGTACGGGACGGCGCCCGCCGCTCCCCCGACGGGGCCCGCCGCCTCCGGGCTCAGCCCCGGCCGCGCCCGTCCCCCAGCCACCCGGCGACCTCGGTCGCCCAGTAGGTGAGGACCATCCGCGCCCCGGCCCGCCGGATCCCGGTCAGGCTCTCCAGGATCGCCCTCTCCCTGTCGATCCACCCCTTCTCGGCGGCGGCCTCGACCATCGCGTACTCCCCGCTGATCTGGTACGCCGCGACCGGCACGGCCACCGACTCCGCGACCTTGGCGAGGATGTCCAGATACGGCCCGGCGGGCTTCACCATCACCATGTCCGCGCCCTCCTCCAGGTCGAGCGCCAGCTCGCGCAGCGACTCGCGCGCGTTGGCCGGGTCCTGCTGGTAGGTCTTGCGGTCACCGGTGAGCGAGGAGCCGACCGCCTCGCGGAAGGGCCCGTAGAAGGCGGAGGAGTACTTCGCGGTGTAGGCGAGGATCGACACGTCCTCGTGCCCCGTCTGGTCCAGCGCGTCGCGGACCACGCCGACCTGGCCGTCCATCATCCCGCTGGGGCCCACCACGTGCGCCCCGGCGTCCGCCTGGACCTGGGCCATCTCGGCGTACCGCTCCAGCGTGGCGTCGTTGTCCACCCGCCCGTCGTCCGTCAGGACCCCGCAGTGCCCGTGGTCGGTGTACTCGTCCAGGCACAGGTCCGACATGACGACCAGCTCGTCCCCGACCTCCTCGCGCACCGCGCGCAGGCCGCGCTGGAGGATGCCGTCCGGGTCGGTGCCCGCGGTGCCCGCGGCGTCCTTCTTCGCGTCCTCCGGCACACCGAAGAGCATGATCCCCGACACCCCCGCCGCGACCGCCTCGACGGCCGCCTTCCGCAGGGTGTCCAGGGTGTGCTGGTGCACGCCGGGCATGGCCGAGATGGCGACCGGGGCGTCGATGCCCTCCCGGACGAAGGCGGGGAGGATCAGGTCCGCGGGGTCGAGCCGCGTCTCGGCGACCATCCGCCGCATCGCCGGGGTCGTCCGCAGCCGCCGGGGGCGGGAGCCGGGGAAGTTTCCGTACGCAGTCATCCTTCGACGATAGACCCGCCCGCACCGGGCGCTTACCGACACCGGCGCCGGAAAAGGAAGCGGGCCCGGCCGCCGAGGCGACCGGGCCCGACGCTTCACCCGCTCAGGTCGTCGTCCGGCGCCTGCGCGCGCCCGGACGCCGCTCGCTCGGCCGGGTCACCGGGTCGCCGGCCTCCTTCGCCGCGTCCCGGCGCTGCGCGCCGAAGGCGGCGAGCGCCTCCGCGAGCTTGTGCACCGAGGGCTCCGGGGAGAGCACGTCCACGCGCAGGCCGTGCTCCTCGGCGGTCTTCGCGGTGGCCGGGCCGATGCACGCGATGACCGTCACGTTGTGCGGCTTGCCCGCGATGCCGACCAGGTTGCGCACCGTCGAGGACGACGTGAACAGGACCGCGTCGAAGCCGCCGCCCTTGATCGCCTCACGGGTCTCGGCCGGCGGCGGCGAGGCGCGGACCGTGCGGTACGCGGTGACGTCGTCGACCTCCCAACCCAGCTCGATCAGCCCGGCCACCAGGGTCTCGGTGGCGATGTCGGCGCGCGGCAGGAACACCCGGTCGATCGGGTCGAAGACCGGGTCGTAGGGGGGCCAGTCCTCCAGCAGCCCGGCGGCGGACTGCTCGCCCGAGGGCACCAGGTCCGGCTTCACGCCGAAGTCCACCAGGGCCGCCGCGGTCTGCTCGCCGACCGCCGCGACCTTGATCCCGGCGAAGGCGCGGGCGTCGAGCCCGTACTCCTCGAACTTCTCCCGCACCGCCTTGACGGCGTTCACGCTGGTGAAGGCGATCCACTCGTAGCGCCCGGTCACCAGGCCCTTGACCGCCCGCTCCATCTGCTGGGGCGTGCGCGGCGGCTCGACCGCGATCGTCGGGACCTCGTGCGGCACCGCGCCGTAGGAACGCAACTGGTCGGAGAGGGACGCGGCCTGCTCCTTCGTGCGCGGGACGAGGACCTTCCAGCCGAACATCGGCTTGGACTCGAACCACGCGAGCTGGTCGCGCTGGGCGGCGGAGCTGCGCTCTCCGACCACGGCTATGACCGGCCGGTGCCCCTCCGGCGACGGCAGCACCTTCGCCTGCTTCAGGACCTGGGCGATGGTCCCGAGCGACGCCGTCCAGGTGCGCTGGCGCGTGGTCGTGCCGCCGATCGTCACGGTGAGCGGGGTGTCGGGCTTGCGGCCCGCGGAGACCAGCTCGCCGGCGGCGGAGGCGACCGCGTCCAGCGTGGTGGAGACGACGACCGTCCCGTCGCTGGCCCCGACCTCGCTCCAGCACCGGTCGGAGGCGGTACGGGCGTCGACGAACCGGACGTCCGCGCCCTGGGCGTCCCGCAGCGGCACCCCGGCGTACGCGGGCACGCCGACGGCGTTGGCGACACCGGGGACGACCTCGAAGGGCACCCCGGCGGCGGCGCACGCGAGCATCTCCGCGCCCGCGTCCCCGTCCAGGCCCGGATCGCCCGCGACGGCGCGGACCACCCGCCTGCCGCCCTTCGCGGCCTCCATGACAAGATTGGCCGCATCCCTGAGAACGGGCACACCAGCGGCTGACGGTGCGTCAACAACCGTCAGCTCAGGCGTGCTCACCCCTGCCCGCGCGTGCACGCGGACGACGTCGAGCACGTCGGGCTCGGCGACAAGGACGTCCGCGCTCGCAAGCGCCTCGACGGCGCGCAGGGTCAGCAGTCCCGGATCGCCGGGACCGGCGCCGAGGAAGGTGACCTGCCCTTGCGCGGACAGAACCGGAAAGTCGGATGCGGCGGGGCCGGTGGGGCTCAAAGTGCTCGCTCCCCCATAAGACCGGCCGCACCCTTGGCGAGCATCTCGGCCGCGAGCTCGCGACCGAGGGCCGCCGCGTCGTCGTGCGACGTGGGGACGGGACCGGTGGTGGATAGCTGCACCAGCGAGGAACCGTCGGTGGTACCGACGACTCCGCGCAGGCGCAGTTCGTTGACAACCTGCCCGTCGACCAGGAGGTCGGCCAGCGCGCCCACAGGTGCGGAGCAGCCGGCCTCCAGGGCGGCGAGCAGGGCGCGCTCGGCGGTCACGGCGGCCCGCGTGAACGGGTCGTCGAGTTCGGCGAGCGCGGCGGCGAGGTCCGCGTCGGACGCGGAGCACTCGATCGCCAGTGCTCCCTGGCCGGGAGCGGGCAGGACGGTGTCGACCGGCAGGAACTCGGTCACCTCACCGCTCCGGCCGAGACGGCTGAGCCCGGCGGCGGCCAGGACCACCGCGTCCAGCTCGCCGTCGCGCACGAACCCGATCCGGGTGTCGACGTTACCCCGGATGGGGACGGTCTCGATCCGCCTCCCGTGGGCGCGGGCGTACGCGTTGAGCTGCGCCATCCGGCGCGGCGAGCCGGTGCCCACGCGGGCGCCGGACGGCAGGTCCGCGAAGGTCAGCCCGTCCCGCGCCACCAGGGCGTCGCGGGGGTCCTCGCGCTGCGGCACGGCGGCCAGCAGCAGCTCGTCGGGCTGGCTCGTCGGCAGGTCCTTGAGCGAGTGGACGGCGAAGTCCACCTCGCCCCGCGCCAGCGCCTCGCGCAGCGCGGCGACGAACACGCCGGTGCCGCCGATCTGCGCCAGGTGCTCGCGGGAGACGTCCCCGTACGTGGTGATCTCGACGAGTTCGACGGCGCGCCCGGTCACCTCGCGGACCGCCTCGGCGACGAGCCCGGACTGGGCCATCGCCAGCTTGCTGCGCCGGGTGCCCAGCCGGAGCGGCGCGGAGCCCCGCGCGGCCGGGGGTGAGTTGTCGGTCATGACCGCCCTCTATTCGGGTCGTTCAGGTCGGCCCGTGAGACGGCGGCCACCGTCTGCGGGTCGAGGTCGAAGAGTTCTCGCAGCGCGTCCGCGTACCCGGCGCCGCCGGGCTCGCTGGCCAACTGCTTGACCCGCACGGTGGGCGCGTGCAGGAGTTTGTCGACGACGCGGCGCACCGTCTGGGTGATCTCGGCGCGCTGCTTCCGGTCGAGGTCGGGGAGGCGGCCCTCCAGCCGGGCGATCTCGCCGGCGACCACGTCGGCGGCCATGGTGCGCAGGGCGACCACGGTCGGGGCGACGTGCGCGGCGCGCTGGGCGGCGCCGAAGGCGGCCACCTCGTCGGAGACGATCGTGCGGACCCGGTCCACGTCGGCGGCCATCGGGGCGTCGGCGGACGCCTCGGCGAGCGTCTCGATGTCGACCAGGCGCACCCCGTCGACGCGGTGGGCGGCGCCGTCGATGTCGCGCGGCATGGCGAGGTCGAGCAGCGCCAGCCGGACCGGCCCGGCCGACCGCGCGGGCACGGCGGCCCGGCGTGCGGCGGGGGCGCCGTTCTCCACCCAGGCGGCGTGCTGGTCCACGTCGGCCGGGGCCGGGGCGGCCGGGGCGACGGGCGCGGCGGGCGCCTCGTCCGGGGCGACCGGCTCGACGCCGAGGGCGTCCGCGAGGGCGTCGGCGGTGAGCACGAGACCGGTGGCGCCGGTGCACGACACCACGATGTCGGCACGTGTCAGTTCGTCGCCGACCGCGGACATCTCCACCGCGTGCGCGCGCACCGAGGTGTCGTCGCCCTGCTGGAGGATCTCCACCAGCCGGTCCGCGCGGGCGCGGGTCCGGTTGGCGACGACGATCTCGGCTACGCCGGTGCGGGCGAGGGTGGCGGCGGCCAGCGAGGACATCGAGCCCGCGCCGATGACCAGGGCGCGCTTGCCGCGCGCCCAGAGCTCGGGATCGGCCCCGGCGGCGAGCTGCTGGAGCCCGAAGGTGACGAGCGACTGCCCGGCCCGGTCGATGCCGGTCTCGCTGTGGGCGCGCTTGCCGACCCGCAGGGCCTGCTGGAAGAGGTCGTTCAGCAGGCGTCCGGCGGTGTGCAGCTCCTGGCCGCGCGCCAGCGCGTCCTTGATCTGCCCGAGGATCTGGCCCTCGCCGACGACCATCGAGTCCAGTCCGCAGGCCACCGAGAACAGGTGGTGGACGGCCCGGTCCTCGTAGTGGACGTAGAGGTGGGGGGTCAGCTCCTCCAGCCCGACGCCGCTGTGCTGGGCGAGCAGGGTGGACAGCTCGGCGACGCCCGCGTGGAACTTGTCCACGTCGGCGTAGAGCTCGATGCGGTTGCAGGTGGCCAGCACGGCGGCCTCGGTCGCGGGCTCCGCGGCGAGGGTGTCCTGGACCAGCTTGGCCTGCGCCTCGGCGGCGAGCGACGCCCGTTCCAGTACGGAGACGGGGGCGCTGCGGTGGCTCAGTCCGACGACGAGGAGGCTCATGCCGGCATCACGGCGGGCATGTCCCCGTCGGGTCCCTTCCGGCTCGCGGGGGTGGCGCGCATCGGGGGCGCGCCCGCGTCCTCGCCGGCGGTGTCCTCGCCGGCCTTGCGCTGCTCGTGGAAGGCGAGGATCTGCAGCTCGATGGAGAGGTCCACCTTGCGCACGTCGACGCCCTCGGGCACCGAGAGGACGGTCGGCGCGAAGTTCAGGATGGAGGTCACGCCCGCGGCGACGAGCCGGTCGCAGACCTGCTGGGCGGCGCCGGGCGGAGTGGTGATCACGCCGATGGAGACGCCGTTGTCGCTGATGATCCGGTCCAGGTCGTCGGTGTGCTGCACGGGGATGCCGGCCACCGGCGTACCGGCCATGGCCGGGTCGGCGTCGATCAGCGCGGCGACGCGGAAGCCGCGGGAGGCGAAGCCGCCGTAGTTGGCGAGGGCCGCGCCGAGGTTGCCGATGCCGACGATGGCGACCGGCCAGTCCTGGGTGAGCCCGAGTTCGCGGGAGATCTGGTAGACGAGGTACTCGACGTCGTACCCGACGCCTCGGGTGCCGTAGGAGCCCAGGTAGCTGAAGTCCTTGCGCAGCTTCGCCGAGTTCACGCCGGCCGCCGTGGCCAGCTCCTCGGAGGAGACCGTGGGGACCGATCGCTCGGAGAGCGCGGTCAGGGCGCGCAGGTACAGCGGAAGTCGGGCGACGGTGGCCTCGGGAATTCCTCGGCTGCGGGTCGCCGGTCGGTGCGTTCGGCCAGTTGCCACGGTGCTCCTGCGGGATGAGCGGGGCTGCAGGCGGCCGTATGTCCCAAGACCGCCCCGTCGAGTGAAGGCTATGTCTTTGTGAACGCGTGCACAAAGATGGTGTCCGTTTTGTCCGGTCAAAGTGACCGGGGTCACGCACATTCCCCGCGCGATCCCGGAACCAAGGACCGCATCAGCCCGTTGCAGCCACGAAGGGGGCAAAGCAGAACACACTCCTCACATCTCAGCCCCCGAGACCACTCAAAACGCCCATGATGGTAACCGGGTTTCCCTCAGCCACCCAGCGCCCGGCGCAGCCTCGCCGGGTCCACGCGCCAGAACGTGTGCTGCTCTTCATCGATCAGCACCACCGGAATCTGCTCCCAGTACTCCTTGTGCAGCTCCTCGTCCCGAGTGATGTCCTTCTCCACCCAGGACGCCCCGGTCTCCGCGCAGACCGCGCTCACCACCGCCCGCGCCTCGTCGCACAGATGGCAGCCGGGCTTCCCGACCAGGGTGACCACCCGGTCGGCGGGCCTCTTCCTCATACGTCGCAGCAGAGCACTCATGCCCCTCATTCTGCGCCCCGCCGCCCGCAGGGCCGACCGCCCGGAATCACCCGATTCACCACCCCGCCCCCGAGCGTTCACGCCCACGCATCGCGGCAGGTCGGACGCGTACCGGCCGACTGGTTATGCTCACCGCATGGCCGCACTTGGATGGCTCACCCCCCGTAGGCGCTCCGCGACCGCACGGAGCGTCCTGGCAGGCGAGGCGGCAGCCGAGGCCGCGCGCAGGACGTCGGCCGCCGCCGACGCCTCCCCCCTCCTGACCGGCGTCCCGGAAGCGGCGGACCGCACGCCCCCCGCCGAGCCGGTCTTCCCGGTCGCCGGCGACGACCGCGCCGCCGCCTTCTTCGACCTCGACAACACGGTGATGCAGGGCGCCGCGATCTTCCACTTCGGCCGAGGCCTGTACAAGCGGAAGTTCTTCCAGCGCCGCGAGCTGACCCGGTTCGCCTGGCAGCAGGCCTGGTTCCGGCTGGCCGGCGTCGAGGACCCCGAGCACATGCAGGACGCCCGCGACAGCGCGCTCTCCATCGTCAAGGGCCACCGCGTCTCCGAGCTGATGTCGATCGGCGAGGAGATCTACGACGAGTACATGGCCGACCGCATCTGGCCCGGCACCCGCGCCCTGGCCCAGGCCCACCTGGACGCCGGGCAGAAGGTCTGGCTGGTCACCGCGGCCCCCGTCGAGACCGCCACCATCATCGCCCGCCGCCTCGGCCTCACCGGCGCGCTCGGCACCGTCGCGGAGTCCGTCGACGGCGTCTACACCGGCCGCCTGGTCGGCGAACCCCTGCACGGCCCCGCCAAGGCCGAGGCCGTCCGCGCCCTCGCCGCCGCCGAGGGCCTGGACCTGGAGCGCTGCGCCGCCTACAGCGACTCGCACAACGACATCCCGATGCTCTCGCTGGTCGGCCACCCCTACGCGATCAACCCGGACGCCAAGCTCCGCAGGCACGCCCGCGCCCTCGACTGGCGGCTGCGCGACTACCGCACCGGCCGCAAGGCGGCCAAGGTCGGCATCCCCGCCGCCGCCGGGGTCGGCGCGCTCGCGGGCGGCACCGCCGCCGCCGTCGCCCTGCACCGCCGCCGCCGCTGACCCGCCCCAGACGCGGCCGGTCGCCGCGCGCCGCCGCTCGTACGGCCGTACGGCCGCACACGGGCCTTCCGCAGCCGCCCCGGACCCCCTCCGGCCAGTCGGATCACCGTGACCCGACCACAACCCGTCGCCCCCATAGGCAGATCGCGAAGTAATCCGATCAGTAAACGGTCACCAATTGCTACTTGATCCGTCACTTAGCGATAACAGAAGCGACGGAACCGGTGATTTAGACAACTGGGTGTAGCGCGTCCTGCACGAAGCGTTATTCTCCTCAGACGCATCACGGAGACCGCCACTCGCTACGACGGGTGACGCTTTTCGAACTGCTCGTGATGGAAGCTCTGCCTCTGGGAGTCCCGTGTACCCACACGTCGGGGTTGACGCCTCGGGCCTGGCTACGCTGCGTGCATCGGTCATCGACCGCTTGCGCGGCTTCGTCCCCACCGCGTACGCCGTCCCCGCCTTTGCCACCCCTGCACCTGCCGACCCGTGCTACGCCCTGGCCGAACGCAGCGCGGCGGTCGGAAGACGCAGCGCCCGCGCCGCCTCCTCGACCACGTCGACCGTCCGCCGTCCCACCGCCGACAGCGACAGCGCGCGCATGATGGACCTCGTCGAACGCGCGCAGGCCGGCGAGGCGGACGCCTTCGGCCGCCTGTACGACCAGTACAGCGACACCGTGTACCGGTACATCTACTACCGCGTGGGCGGCAAGGCGACCGCGGAGGACCTCACCAGCGAGACCTTCCTCCGCGCGCTGCGCCGCATCTCCACGTTCACCTGGCAGGGCCGTGACTTCGGCGCCTGGCTGGTCACGATCGCTCGCAACCTGGTCGCGGACCACTTCAAATCCAGTCGCTTCCGTCTGGAAGTGACCACCGGCGAGATGCTCGACGCCAACGAGGTGGCGCGCAGTCCCGAGGACTCCGTCCTGGAGTCCCTCTCCAACGCCGCACTGCTCCAGGCGGTGCGCCGACTCAACCCCCAGCAGCAGGAGTGCGTCACCCTGCGGTTCCTCCAGGGCCTCTCGGTCGCGGAGACCGCGCGGGTGATGGGCAAGAACGAGGGCGCGATCAAGACCCTCCAGTACCGCGCCGTGCGGACGCTCGCCCGGCTCCTGCCGGACGACGCCCGCTGACCCACCGGACGGCGCCCGTCGAACGGCGGTCCCCCGCCGTTCGCACCGGCCGCCCGTCCGACAGCACACGACCGATGACCGGACCTCCGCGTGACCGTTCCCTCACCCACTGGTCCGATCATCCTTCGTGCGTAACCCAAGTGCCGCGCGTCTCGTTGTGTCGGTTGCAGGCCCCCTGCCGTCACCCCCTGTCCGTCGCCACTCACTCCATCGAGTGGAAACGCTCAAGGTGTGCAACTTCCGGACCGCCAGGGGAGTCGACCGTCATGACGAGAGGAGGTGCCGCCAGTGATCGCAAACGTTTCGGCACACCGGCGGGCGAACGCCTTCGCCCAGGCCCTGGAGGAGCAGACCCCCCAGGGTGCGGCGGCCGTACAGCCCGAGGAGACGGCCGAACAGGCCGACCGCGGACCGCTGTTGGCCCTGGCGAACGGCCTCGGTGAGCTGCCCGGGCCGCAGTTGGACCCCGAGGTCAAAGTGGTGCAGCGAGCCCAGCTCGTCGCCGCCATGGAGGCCATGTTCGCCGAGGGCGGCGCTCCCGCGGTGCCCGAGCAGCGGAGCAAGGGGGCCCACCGCGCCTCCCCCCTGCGGAGGCTGCGCCCCCGCTCCCGCTGGGCGAAGGGTCTCACCGCCGGCGGGCTCACCGTCGGCGTGGCCGCGGGGGCGTTCGGCGGAGTGGCCGCGGCCAGCTCCGACGCCCTCCCCGGCGACTCGCTGTACGGGCTCAAGCGCGGGATGGAGGACATCAGCCTGGGCATGACCAAGGGCGAGACCGATCGCGGCGAGGCCTACCTCGACCATGCCTCGACCCGACTCAGCGAGGCCCGCCGCCTCATGGAGCGCGCCCGCGCCGGCCACATGGACCACGAGTCCCTCGGCGCGGTCAGACGGGCGCTCAACGGCATGTCACACGACGCCTCCGAGGGCCATCGGCTGCTCCACTCCGCATATCAGCGCGACGGATCGATCGGCCCGATCCAAACCCTGGACTCCTTCTCCCGTTCGCACCGCGACACCTGGAGCCGCCTCCGCGAACGGCTGCCCGTCCAACTCGCCGACGTCGGCGACCAGGTCAGCTCGGTCCTCGACGCCATGGCGGAGGACGTCGCGCCCCTCCAGTCACTCCTCCCCCACCCGCCCGGCGGGGACGCGGACACCCGCCGCCCCCATGCCACCACCCCGCACACCGGCGCCCCCCGGCCGGGCGCCCCCGACCCCGCCCCGCCCCGCACGTTCGACGAGCGCCCCTCCCCCAGCACCGCCCCCCGGCCCTCCGACCCGTCCGCGTCCGCCGACTCCTCCCCGGACGGCGGCCTGCTCGACGGCGGTGCGGACGGACTGCTCGACGACCTCCCCACCGACGGCCTCACTCAGCCGTCCCCCGAGAACCGTCCCAGCTCGTCGCCCGCCCCGGACATCACGCTGCCCCCGCTCCTTCCGGGCCTCCTCCCCGACCTGGGGATCACCGGCGAGGACAGCAGGCCGTAGCACCACGGGCCCCGACCGACCGGAGGGCCGGTACGCGCATCGCGTACCGGCCCTCCGCCGCCCTCCGCCCGGCCGCCCGCGTCAGAAGAAGACCGACCGCCGCTGCACCAGCAGCTTGTACAGGGTGTGCTGGATCTGCTCGCGCACCTGGTCGGTCAGGTTGAACATCAGCATCGGGTCCTCCGCCGCCTCCGGCGGATACCCGTCCGTGGGGATCGGCTCACCGAACTGGATCGTCCACTTCGTCGGCAGCGGCAGCATCCCCAGCGGCCCCAGCCACGGGAAGGTCGGCGTGATCGGGAAGTACGGGAAGCCCAGCAGCCGGGCCAGCGTCTTCGCGTTCCCGATCATCGGGTAGATCTCCTCGGCCCCCACGATCGAGCACGGCACGATCGGCGTGCCCGCCCGCAGCGCCGTCGACACGAACCCGCCCCGGCCGAACCGCTGCAGCTTGTAGCGCTCGCCGAACGGCTTCCCGATGCCCTTGAACCCCTCCGGCATCACCCCGACGATCTCGCCCCGCTCCAACAGGCGCTGCGCGTCCTCCGCGCACGCCAGCGTGTGACCGGCCTTGCGCGCCAGCTCGTTGACGACCGGCAGGTGGAAGACCAGATCGGCGGCGAGCAGCCGCAGACGCCGGTCGGCCGGGTGGTGGTCGTGCACCGCCACCTGGAGCATCAGCCCGTCCAGCGGCAGCGTCCCGGAGTGGTTGGCCACGATGAGCGCCCCGCCGTCCGACGGGATGTTCTCGATGCCCTTCACCTCGATGCGGAAGTACGTCTCGGCCAACGGCCGCAGCAGCGACATCAGGACCTGGTCGGTCAGCTCCTCGTCGTAGCCGAACTCGTCGACCTCGTAGTCACCGGTGATCCGCCGCCGCAGGAACGCGAGCCCGCTCGCGACCCGCCGCTCCCAACCGCCCGCCGCCTCCCGGTCCCGCCCCTGCTCCGCCTCCGGCGGACCGGCGGCGGGGTCGGGCGGCCGCACCCCCGGCAGCGCGCTCACCGGGGCCGCGGGGCCCTCGCCGGGCCCCCCGGTCCTGCGGCGTGCCGCACCGGACCGCGAGCGGTCGTCGTCGAACGGGATGACCTTGGCGTCCGCCATCGTCGCTGCGCTCCTCTACCTGGCGCCGTGAGTCGTCTGTGCCGCACCGTCCCCGCGCTCCCGCGGACCGGCGCTCGCGGGCAGCGGCAGCGCCGCCAGCCGGTCCACCGCCCTGCCCACCGCCTCCGGCGGCAGCAGCCCCGGCCCCCGGCTCCGCGCGAACTCCGCGAAGGTCCGGGCCGTGGTGAACGCCGGCCGGAAGCCGAGGGTCTCGCGCATCTGCACCGTCGAGACCACCCTGCCATGGGTGAGCAGCCGGATCTGCTCCGGCGAGAAGTCGCTCAGGCCGATCGTGCGCAGCGCCGAGCCGACCCAGGTCACCGCCGGCAGCAGCACCGGCACCGTCGGGCGCCCCAGCCGCCGCGCGCACTGCGACAGCAGCAGCACGCCGTCGCCCGCGATGTTGAACGTGCCGCTGTTCAGCGTGGCGCGCCGGGGCTCGTTCGCCGCGATCACGAGGACGTCGATCACGTCGTCCTCGTGCACGAACTGGAGCCGCGGGTCGTAGCCGAAGACGGTCGGCAGGACGGGCAGCGACAGGTAGTCCGCCAGCGGCGAGTCCGGGCGGGGCCCCAGGATGTTGGCGAACCTCAGCACGCACACCGCCACGTCGGGCCGGCGGCGGGCGAAGCCCCGCACGTACCCCTCGACCTCCACGGCGTCCTTGGCGAAGCCGCCGCTCGGCAGCGACTTGGGCGGGGTGGTCTCGGTGAACACGGCGGGGTCGCGGGGCGCGGACCCGTAGACGCTGGTGCTGGACTTCACCACGAGCCGCTGGACCGTCGGGGACTTCTGGCAGGCGCCGAGCAACTGCAGGGTGCCGATGACGTTGGTCTCCTTGAGCGCCTGACGACCGCCCGCGCCGAGCGCCCGGCCGGAGACGTCCAGGTGCACGACCGTGTCGACGGAGTGCTCGGCCAGGATCCGGGCCAGGGCGGACTGCCGGATGTCCGCCCGCACGAACTCGGCGTCGCCCAGCTCGTGCGGGGGCGTGACCGCGTCCACGGCGATGACCCGGTCCACATCCGGCTCGCGCTGGACGCGCCGGACGAACCGACCCGCCAGTTGCCGGGCCACTCCCGTGACGAGGACGACCTTTCCCACGCTCAGCGCCTTCCGTCGGTCCGGGAAGCCGGAGCCGCCCGCCTGCTTCCCGCGGTGACTTCCCTGGCCGTCACCGTAGCGGGTGCACGCCGTTCTGTGACGTCCGGCGACGCACCCGGCTCCGTCCCGGAACGCACCGCAGCCCCCCCGCCGGATCGGCGGAGGGGCTGCGGATCTCACGAACTGCGTTCGCCTACTTCTTGTTGCGACGCTGAACGCGCGTGCGCTTGAGCAGCTTGCGGTGCTTCTTCTTGGCCATCCGCTTACGCCGCTTCTTGATAACAGAGCCCACGACTACCCTCGCTCACTTCATCTTCACTGGTGCGGGGCGTCTGGGCCCACACGACCTACGTCGGCCTAGCCTACCCGCCACCGCGTGAGGGACGTAATCCGCAGGCGACGGCGGCCCGACTCAGGCCGAATCCACCCCCACGAAGGAGTCCTGGAGATACCCGTGCACCGCCTGCTCCGGCACCCGGAAGGACCTGCCCACCCGGATCGCCGGCAGATGACCGCTGTGCACCAAGCGGTACACGGTCATCTTGGACACCCGCATCACCGAAGCGACTTCCGCCACGGTCAGAAACTTGACCTCGTTGAGAGGCCTCTCGCTGCCAGCAGCCATGACCCACCTGAACCTTCCGCACCGGACGCGCACCGGCTTCCCCTCCGGTGACTCTTCGTCGCTGTGCGCTCACGTTCCAGATTAGGGGCGGGTGGTACGAGTGGGGAAGAGGAGGGACGACCGGGGCATCACAGGGACAGTCGGGCCCGTTGCAGCACGTAGAGCGCCAGCGGCCGGTAGAACGACGCCCGTACGCCGTCGTCCAGCGGAACGACCACCGACACCCGCCCCTCGGCCTCCCCGACGAACAGCGCCGGATCGTCCGTGTCCCCCGGCCCGATCGCCTCGATCCCGAGCTGACCTGCGCCGCAGACCCAGCCGTGGTCCCCGATCACCAGCTCGGGCAGCACCCCCAGCCGCTCCGCCGCGTCCTGGAGCGCGAGCCGCACCGGTAGCGGCGAGTGGGTGTGCGCGCCGATCTCGCCGCCGGTGGGCCGTCCCCCCGGTTCGCGCACCAGGGCCACGCCCCGTACGTAGTCCAGGTGGTACGTGCGTACGCCGAACCGGGTCGCCATGTCGACACATCGCCCCTGCGCGGGGGTGAGGACAGGGCAGCCCGCCGCCGACAGGGCGTCTGCCAGCCCGGCGTAGAAGTCGAGCAGCCGGTGCGGATGGCCGGTGCCCAGCAGCACCGGGACCCGCCGCTCGGCCGCCCGTGCGATCCGCTCGGCGAACGCGTCCAGCCCGGCCACCGTCCGCTCGGGGTCGATCGCGTCCTCGCCGACGACGTGCGCGGGGTCCGCAGAGACCCCGCACCGGTCCGCCATCAGCCGCAGCAGCTCCGGCAGGTCCCACGCCCGCTCGGGCGACAGCCCCAGCGTCACCCGCGGGTCCCGCGCGGCGAACAGCCGGTAGCTGCGCAGGCTGTTCTCGCGCGGGGTGGCCACGGGCCCGGCCAACCGGGCCGCCAGCAGATGGGCGCGCAGCGCCCCGGTGCTCAACACCCTCGGGATGCTCCCGTACCGGAGAGCCGCGCGGGGCCGATTCGGGCCGCGCCCCACCGTCGGGGTTAACCGCACGGGACCGGGCCCCGCACCTCCGCGGCATCCGGTATACGGGCGTACGCGCGGACCACCGGGCGCATCGCCGCTCCACCGGCGTACGCCCCCGGCTCTGCGCACCTCCGACGCGCGCCGTTCCGATCAGGCCAGCAGCCCCCGCAGCGGGAACGCCGCCTTCCGGGTGGCCAGCACCGCCTGGTCCAGCCGGTCCGCCGGGTCGTAGCCGTCCTCCCAGGACTTCCACGCGGGCGCGCGCCCGTCCGTCATCCGGCCCGGCCCCCGTTGCCGCGTACGGGCGTAGACGAGGTCGCGCCAGGACGCCGGGACCAGCGACTCCGGGTCGACCGGGGCGTGCGCGGCGATCCCGACCAGGTGCGTCCAGGACCGCGGGACCACGTCCACGACGGCGTACCCCCCGCCGCCGAGCGCCACCCAGCGCCCGCCCTCCGCGTACTGGTGGGCCAGGTCGTGGCACGCCTCCATGACCGCGCGCTGGGCGTCCAGGGAGACCGCGAGGTGGGCGAGCGGGTCCTCGAAGTGCGTGTCGGCCCCGTGCTGGGTGACGAGCACCTGCGGCCGGAAGTCGGCCAGCAGCTCGGGCACCACCGCGTGGAACGCGCGCAGCCATCCGGCGTCCCCGGTCCCGGCGGGCAGCGGCACGTTCACCGCGGAGCCCTCGCCATCCCCGGCGCCGGTCTCCTCCGACCACCCGGTCTGCGGGAAGAGCGTCCTCGGGTGCTCGTGGAGCGAGACGGTCAGGACGCGCGGGTCCTCCCAGAACGCGGCTTGCACCCCGTCACCGTGGTGGACGTCGACGTCGACGTACGCGACCCGTTCGGCGCCCAGCTCCAGGAGCCGGGCGATGGCGAGGGCCGGGTCGTTGTAGACGCAGAAGCCGGCGGCCGCGCCGGGCATGGCGTGGTGCAGCCCCCCGGTGAAGTTCACCGCGTGCTCGCTCTCCCCGCGCCACACGGCCTCGGCGGCCCCCACGGACAATCCGGCGATCAGCGCGGACGCCTCGTGCATCCCCGCGAACGCCGGGTCGTCGACGGTCCCGAGCCCGTAACCCTGGTCGGCGGCCCGCGGGTTCGCGGAGGCCGCCCGCACCGCCGCCACGTAGTCCTCGCGGTGCACGAGCCGCAGGGTGGAGTCCCCGGCGGACTTCGCCGACCGCAGGTCCACCGCCCCGTCGAGCCCGAACGCCCGCACCAGCCCCATCGTCAGGGCCAGCCGGACCGGGTCCATGGGGTGGCTCTCCCCGAAGTCGTAACCCGTGACTGCGTCATCCCACATCAACTGTGCGCGGCCGCTCATGCCCGCCACCGTATCGGGCGGCCCCCGGCCCGAACGAGCGGGCGTACGCTGCCGCCGCCAGCACCAGCGCCATCGGCACGAGCATGGCCCCCCGCGGGCTCCACACCTCCCCCAGAGCGCCCACCAGCGGCGATCCCACCAGGAACCCGGCATAGGTGGAGATGTTCAGCCGGGCCACGGCCGCGTCGCTGTTCCGCGGGAACATCCGCCCGGCCGCCGCGAAGGTCTGCGGCACGATCACGCAGAGCCCGAGCCCGAGCAGGGTGAAACCGAGCAGTCCCGTGCGGACCCCCGGAGCGGCGGCCACCACGGCGAACCCCCCGGCCGCCAGCAGGCTCCCGCCCCGCACCACGGCCACCGCCCCGAACCGCCGCACCCCGAGGTCCCCGACGGCCCGCCCCAGCAGCGTCATGACCATGTAGACGTTGTACGGGACGGTCGCCGCCGCCTCCGAGCCGCCGAGGACGTCCTGGAGGTACGCGGCGCCCCAGTTGGAGACGGTCGCGTCCCCGATGTAGGCGAAGCCCATCACCAGGCAGAGCGGCAGCAGCGGCCGGAACGGCACGGCGGGCGCCGACGCTCCCGTTCCGCCGCCGTCACCGCCGGTGTGCCACCGGCCGACGACGAGCACGGCGGGCAGCAGGAGCGCCACGACCGGGAGGCAGGCGGCGAACAGGGACACCTCCCACCGGGCCGCCGCCCACGCCAGCGAGGCGCCGACGATCCCGCCGAGGCTGTACGCGGCGTGGAAGCCGAGCAGGATGCTGCGCCCGTAGGCCCGTTGGAGGCTGACGCCGAGCATGTTCATCGAGGCGTCCAGCGCCCCGACCGCCAGGCCGAAGAGGCCGAGCGCGACGGCGGCGTGCCACACCTCCCGCCCGGCCCCGACGCCGAGCAGCGCGAGCAGGACGAGGGGCTGGGCCCACCGCAGCACCCGTTCGGGCCGCACCCGCGCGACCGCCTTCCCGGCCGCCACGCTGCCGGCGCCCGCCAGGACGGGGACGGCCGCGAGGAAGGCGGGCAGCAGCCCGTCGGATATCCCGTACCGGTCCTGGACGGCGGGGATGCGCGTCACCAGGAGGGCGAAGGCCACCCCTTGGACGCCGAAGGACAAGCCCAGTGATGCCCTGCCGCGCCGCAAGCCCGCATCCGTCATGGCGGCGAGCGTAGGGCCGGGCGCCGCCCGCGGACAGCGGTTCAGGCGAGCAGTGCCGGGAGTTGCGCCATGTCCGAGAAGTACCCGGTCGCTCCGGGCAGCCGGTCGGCGGGCATCATCGACGTGAACGCGTACACGTCCATCCCGGCGGCCCGCGCCGCTTCCACGCCGAGCGGGCTGTCCTCGACGACGACGCACCGCTCGGGCGCGACGCCCATCCGCTCGGCGGCGTGCAGGAACAGGTCCGGCGCCGGCTTCCCCCGCCCGACGTCCTCCGAGCTGAAGATCCACTCCTCCTCGAACCACTGGTCGAGCCCTGTCCTGCGGTGGCCGACCCGGATCTTCTCGTGGGTCCCGGACGAGGCGACGCAGTAGGCCACTCCGTCGGCGACGAGCTTGCCGAGCAGTTCGTCGACCCCGTTGACCGCCACCAGCTCCTGCTGGAAGGCGGCGAAGGTGCGGGCGTGCAGCTCGTCCTCGAAGTCGGCGGGAAGCTTCTCCCCGCCCCGCTCCTCGACGAGGTCGTGCACCCGGTGCACGGCGGCCCCCATGTAGTCGCGGAGCGACTCCTCGTACGAGGTGGGGTGACCGAGTTCGGTCAGATAGCCGGAGAGGACGGTGTTGGCGAGCGGCTCACTGTCGACGAGCACGCCGTCGTTGTCGAAGATGACCAGTTCGTAGCGCATGGTCCGACCCTAGACGTTCAGAACGCAGAAAAGCCCCGTGCCACAAGGCACGGGGCTTTCCCGGAAAAATTGTTCGGCGGCGTCCTACTCTCCCACAGGGTCCCCCCTGCAGTAC